>NZ_JBQXEZ010000005.1:0-139278 GCF_052618305.1 Desulforudis sp. DRI-14
CTTACGGGCGGCCTAATCAGGGTTATTAAAATTAGGTATTGACATAGAAGGTCCAATGTCCAATGCCAAAAAGCAGGGATGATCCATGGCCGGCACGAATTAGCAGGAAATGCTCTTGCCGAAGGATGATGACTCGCGTGTCTGAAAACCTGCTCCGCTTCATACGCGCCTACGGCCATGAAATGATGAACCACCTCGCCGTCATCTCCGGCTACGTGCAGCTCAATAAGCCGGAGTGCATCCCCGCATACATCCGTCAAGTATCGGCACAGATTAAGACCATTAACGCGGCGGCCAAAATCGCCAACCCCGAAGCGGCGGCAGCCATTCTGGGTTTTTACCAGCATTGCCTGCGCTACCGCGTACCTTTCGTACTGGACATCCGTACCAATTTTGCTGCCTGCATGGTCCAAGAAGAAACCCTGGCGTCCGCGCTCGAAGAGGTTTTCAATCTTGCCGGCGGGCTGGTTGTTCCGCTGGAAGGCACGTCCCGAACGGTTAAAATAGTGGTTGACGCTGCAGACGGCGCCTACCTGCTCCAACTGGAGATTCCCAATACCGGCTCGGAACACCCTCTGACGGGGGAATGGTTCCGGTCGGCCGGCGACCGGATGCAGCTATGCGGCGGGCGGGTTGATTTCAGGATTGCTGAAGACCATGCGGTGTTGTCTGTCAGCCTGCCGCGACAGGAGGAGTAACGTTGTTTTACGACTATGCCAAGATAAAGGTGGAGGCGGGGGCGGGGGGTAACGGGTGCGTCGCCTTCCGCCGCGAAAAGTACGTCCCCCACGGCGGGCCGGCGGGTGGCGACGGGGGACGGGGAGGCCACGTCGTCTTCCAGGCTGACGAGGGCCTCAACACCCTGATCGATTTCCGCTATAAGAAACACTTCAAGGCCGAACGGGGTCGGCACGGCCAGGGGAAACGCATGACCGGCCGGAACGGGGACGACCTGGTGATAAAGGTCCCCGTGGGCACGATCATTCGCCGGGCCCAGGACGGCCGTCCTATCGCCGACCTTGCCGCTCACGGCCAACGGGTGGTTGTCGCCCGCGGGGGGCGAGGCGGACGGGGGAACGTCCACTTCGCGACCAGCGTGCGCCAGGCGCCGGCTTTTGCGGAAAAGGGCGAGCCCGGCGAGGAACTGTGGGTCGAGCTGGAGCTGAAGCTGCTGGCTGACATCGCCCTGGTCGGCTTCCCCAACGCCGGCAAGTCCACCATCATCTCCAAGGTTTCGGCGGCGCGGCCCAAGATCGCCGACTATCCCTTTACGACCCTGGAACCGCACCTGGGTGTGGTAAGACTGGGCGAGGGATGCAGTTTCGTACTTGCCGACATCCCTGGCCTGATTGAAGGCGCCCACGCCGGGGCGGGGCTGGGCCATCGCTTCCTGCGGCACATCGAGCGCACGAGGCTTTTGATCCACGTGCTGGACACGGCGGGCACCGAAGGCCGGGACCCGCTGGACGACTTTAACGTGATCAACCGTGAGATGGCCCGCTACGACGAGCGCCTGGCTTCCAGGCCGCAGATTGTCGCCGCCAATAAAATGGACATCCCCGGAGCGGAGGAGAACCTGCTGCGCCTCCGGGACGCCCTGGGAGACTGCTACGAGATCTTCCCCGTTTCGGCGGCCACGGGTGAAGGCTTGCGCGAGCTGATACTCCGGGCCGGAACACTTCTCGAAACGATTCCCCGCCCGCAGGTCGTGGAGATCGCGGAGGACGACGCTGATGAGGCCGAGGACGACTTCCTCGAGGTCTTGCGCGAGGACGGGGTTTTCCGGGTCAAAAGCCGGGAACTGGAGCGCCGGGTGGCCATGACCGACCTCGACAACGAAGAAGCCGTTTACCGCCTGCAGGACGTCATGCGGCGGATGGGCGTAGAAGACGCCCTGCGGGAGCGCGGAGTGCGTCCGGGAGACACCGTGCGCATCGGCGACTTCGAGTTCGAATACCAGGAAAACCCTACCACGTAGAGGCTGCTTGTGCTATGCTCAATAATAATTGACGCGTATAAGGTGGAAAAAGTGGAAGCAAGGAGCGATTTCGCCGGTTCACGGCGCATCGTCGTCAAAGTTGGCTCCAGTACGCTGGCTTATCCGAACGGCAAACTCAACCTGGCTTGCATGGAGAACCTGGTTCGCCAGATGGCCGACCTGAAAAATCAGGGCAGAGAGATCATCCTTGTCACCTCGGGGGCCATCAGCGCCGGGATCGGCAAGCTGGGCCTGGAACGGCGCCCCAAGGCGATTCCGGCGAAGCAGGCCTGCGCGGCGGTCGGCCAGGGTATCCTGATGCACATGTACGAAAAGTTTTTCGCTGAGTACGGAGTGACCGTCGGCCAGGTTTTGCTGGCCAGGGAGGACTTCGCCGACCGCAAGAGATTCAACAATGCCCGCAACGCCCTCAATGCCCTCCTTTCTTATGGGGTGGTGCCCGTGATCAACGAAAACGATACCGTGGCCGTCGACGAGATCAAGGTCGGCGACAACGATCTGCTTTCGGCCCTCGTGGCGGGGTTGATCAACGCCGACTTGCTGATCCTGCTTTCGGACATCGACGGGCTGTACACCGCTGACCCGCGCGAAGACCTCCGGGCTGAGTTCATCCCCTCGGTGAGCGAAATCACCCCCGAGATTGAAGCTCTGGCCGGGAAGGCGGGGACGCCGTTCGGCACCGGGGGCATGGTGACCAAGCTCCACGCCGCCAAAGTGGCCACCCAGTCCGGGACGGTGATGGTCATAGCCCGGGGCGCCGAACAAAATGTCATCCGCCGGATCGTCGCCGGCGAGGAGACCGGTACCGTCTTCTGGGCGTCACAGCACAGGCTCGAAGCGAAAAAGCGGTGGATCGCCTTCGGCGCCGCTGCCAAGGGCCGGATTCACGTTGATGAGGGAGCGGCCCGCGCGCTGCTGGAACGCGGCAAGAGCCTGCTTCCCTCCGGGGTGGTCAGGGTCGAGGGCGATTTCCGCCCCGGGCAAACCGTCAGCGTCATAAACCCCGAAGGGAACGAGATCGCCCGCGGAATCGTCAATTTTTCGGCTGAAGAGGTGGCCAGAATCATGGGGGCCAAGACTGCCGAAATTAGGGCGATGCTTGGCCGGGAGCGCTCCCACGAAGTTATTCACCGCAACAATATGGCCGTCGCCCAAAACGGCACTAGCATTAAGCATTAGGCTAATCTGATTGAGGTGTTAAGGGAATGGACAGACTATGGGCTCCATGGCGTTCGAAATACGTAACCAGCGCTATCGAACCGGATCCGGAGTGCATCTTTTGCCAAAAGTTTAAAGACAGCCGTGATCAGCAAAATTACGTGCTTGCCAGGACCGAACGCTGTTTTGTGCTGCTCAACCTGTACCCTTACAATAACGGGCACCTCCTGATCGCCCCTCAGCGCCACGTGGGAGAGATGGACGATTTGAGCGGCGAGGAACTGCAGGAGCTTTTCGAGGTCACGCGCTGGATGGCGCGGCTCTTACGCCGGGCGATGAAGCCCGACGGTTTCAACATCGGCATCAACGTGGGCCGGGTGGCCGGTGCGGGAATCCCCGGCCACTTCCACATCCACATCGTGCCGCGCTGGAACGGGGACGTTAACTTTATGCCGGTGTTCGGGGACGTCAAGGTCATCTCCGAATCGTTGGACGACAGCTATTGCAAACTAAAGGAAGCCATGCGGCAAGAACGGGAGGAGAACGCGAATGAGTGAAGAGATCAGACGTGCTCTGGAAGAAAAGGCCGCCCGCTGCCGGAGCGCGGCCAGGCGCCTGGCCTACCTGCCCGCGAGCGGCAAGGATAAAGCCCTTGGAGCGATGGCCGACGCCCTGTCGGCCGGAAGCAGGGAAATCCTGGCGGCCAACCGGCTCGATATGGAGGCGGGCAGAGAAAAAGGCCTGTCCAAGGCGTTGCTCGATCGCCTTCTGCTCAATGAAGCCCGTATCGCCGATATGGCGGAAGGGCTGCGGGTGGTGGCCGGCCTGCCCGATCCCGTCAGCGAGATCCCGGGCACGCCAGAGGCCCCATGGGCTTGAAGGAGTTGACCACGATCAAATACGTCTGCTTCGGCAGCGGGCAGGTCCGGACGTAACAACACCGGCGGCGGGTGTGAGGTTTTAGGTGTTGGTTGCCTTGCTTTTTCGCGGGACTGACTATATAATGTAATGAATCTCCACAGGAGTAATTTGGCAAGACGCACCGGCTTTAAGAAACGATGCGCACGTTGGGGTAATCCCCGTGGAGGAGGAGATTGGTGAGGAGAATCGGGGTAATGGGCGGGACTTTTGATCCCGTGCATTACGGCCATTTGGTTGCCGCAGAGGGTGCCCGCTACGAGTTGGAGTTGGAAAAGGTGTTCTTCGTTCCGTCCGGCAGACCGCCCCACAAACCCTGCTCGGCGATAACCGAATCCGCGCACCGGCTGTCCATGACGGCTTTGGCTTGCGCCTCCAATCCTTTCTTTACAGTCCTGGATCTTGAAATTAAGCGCCCCGGGCTGTCGTATACCTATGACACGATCACCGACCTCCAACGCGAGCTCAAGCCGGAACAGATCTTTTTTATTACCGGAGCGGATGCCATTCAGGAGATACTGACTTGGCACAGGGTGCAGGAACTTTTGCAGATGTGTTTTTTCGTCGCCGTCAGGCGGCCGGGCTACAACCTCGCCAGCTTAAATGAGAAACTGAGCAAACTGCCCGAGCATCTGATGCGCAGGATTATCCCGTTTGCAACGCCGGAACTGGCCATTTCTTCGTCCGATATCCGCAGTCGCGTTCACGAGGGCCGGCCGATCAAGTACCTTTTGCCTGAAACCGTCGAGGCTTACATTATGACCCATGGGCTTTATCGTTAGGCTTGCATCACCGCCGGCGATATTGCAAATAATAGAATAAACTGCGAAAGAGGTGACTTGGGTAGTGCGCACCCTGTATGTAGGCAATTTGCCCTGGACCACGAAACCTGAAGACCTGGAGGCGATTTTCCGGCCGTACGGAGAGGTTGTATCCGCCCGTATCATAACCGACCGTCAGACCGGTCGTTCCCGCGGCTTCGGCTTCGTGGAAGTCAAGGACGAGGATGCCGAAGCTATGGTTTCGGCTGTCAACGGCACTGAGGTCGGCGGACGGATTATTACCGTCAACGAAGCGAGGGCCAGAGAAGAAGGCCGCAATTATTAGGTGACATGCCGCTCCCGGAGGAACCGGAGGGAGTGTTGTTATTGGATCCCCGAACGCTGGCAGAGACCTGTGTCAAGGCCGCGCAGGACACACGCGGCTATGACATAACCGTCCTTGATATTGGCAGGCTGACGATAATCAGCGACTACTTCGTCATCGTCAGCGGGCGTTCCACGACGCATGTCAGGGCTGTTGCCGATCGTATCCAGGAAACCCTCAAGGAACAGGGTGTTTCTGCGTTGCGTCGGGAAGGCTACCGGGAAGGACGCTGGGTTTTGCTCGATTACGGCAGCGTGATCGTCCATGTTTTTGTCGAAGAGGAAAGAGTGTTTTACAACTTGGAGCGCTTGTGGGGAGACGCGCCGGTCGTCAGCCTGCAGGCAGGCTTGCAGACTTAGGAAATAGGACTTAGGACGAGATACGGGTTCGAATCGTTTTCCTGCTGATATGGCTTGAGGTTTACGGCTTGTTGCTATGATGATTCTTTCAAATCCACCTTTACGAATCCTTTGGCGTTCCTACGTCCTAAGTCTTACATCTAATGTCCGAACTGGTTGTTGACTTTGCAGGTACCGTATCGTATAATTGGAAAGTGTGATGGGGCTGTAGCGCAGTGGGAGCGCGCTACCTTGGCATGGTAGAGGTCGCGGGTTCGATCCCCGCCAGCTCCACCAAACTTAAATTCTGGTAAAGGGCCTCTAGCCTTTTAAGGTTGGGGGCTTTATAATTATTTGGAAACGTTTTCGAATTTCCAAAATCTTTATTTCTTATAGCCTATACGTACGACTGATTCAATTGGAGTGAGTGTTTTGGACGATCGTTACCGTTTTGCGGAGATTGAGGAGAAATGGCGTCAGCGCTGGGAAAGCGGAGATCCTTACTCCATCCCGGACTTTTCCGACAACCCCAAGTTTTACTGCCTTGAAATGTTCCCCTACCCATCCGGCAAACTCCATATGGGGCACGTGCGCAACTACGCCATCGGCGACGTGGTTGCCCGGTTCAAGAGGATGCGCGGTTACGATGTCCTACACCCTATGGGCTGGGACGCTTTCGGACTGCCGGCCGAGAACGCGGCCATCAAGCACGGCATACCTCCGGCAAAGTGGACCTGGGATAACATCAGCGAGATGCGCCGCCAGTTGAAGCAAATGGCGGTAAGTTATGACTGGCAGCGGGAAATCGCCACCTGCCACCCCGGCTATTACCGGTGGACACAGTGGTTCTTTTTGGAGTTTTACAAGCGGGACCTGGCCTATAAGAAAAAGGCGCCCGTTAACTGGTGCCCGGCCTGCGCCACTGTTCTGGCCAACGAGCAGGTGGTCCACGGCCGTTGTGAACGCTGCGGAACCGACGTCGAACGGCGCGAACTCAGCCAGTGGTTTTTAAAGATCACCGATTACGCGGAGAGGCTTTTGCGCGATCTGCAAAAGCTTCAGGGATGGCCGGACAAGGTCCGGATCATGCAGGAGAATTGGATCGGCAGAAGCGAGGGCGCCGAGATCGCTTTTGACGTGGTGGGTTTCGATGAAAAGATCACCGTCTTTACGACCCGCCCGGACACCCTGTTCGGGGTAACCTACATGGTGCTCGCGCCGGAACATCCTCTTGTGGATAAACTCACGGCTCCCGAACGCCGCGCCGAGGTCGAGGAGTTTGTCAGGCGGGCGCGCAACCTCAGCGAGCTCGACCGGACCTCCGGGGAGGCCGAGAAACAAGGCATCCCGATCGGCGCGTCCTGCGTCAATCCCTTGACTGGTGAAGCCGTGCCCATCTGGACGGCCAATTACGTCCTGCTGGAGTACGGCACCGGTTGCGTGATGGGCGTTCCGGCCCACGACCAGCGGGACTTCGAGTTTGCCAGGAAATACGATCTGCCGATCAGAGTCGTCATCCAGCCGGAGGGCGCCGCGATCAATGTCCGGGACATGACCGCGGCCTACGACGGTAACGGTGTGCTCGTCAACTCCGGGCCGTTCAACGGCCTGCCCAACAAGCAGGCCATTCCCGAGATCACCAGACACCTCGAAAAAATGGGCCTGGGCAAGAGGACGATCAATTACCGCCTGCGTGACTGGCTGATTTCGCGGCAGCGCTACTGGGGCTGCCCCATCCCCATCGTCTATTGCAAAGGGTGCGGCACCGTTCCGGTTCCCGAGGAGCAACTGCCGGTGATCCTGCCTTCCGACGTGGCCTTTAAGCCGTCCGGGCAGTCGCCGCTGGTCGACGCGGAGGACTTCGTCAACACATCCTGCCCCGCATGCGGCGGACCAGCCAGGCGGGAAACCGACACGATGGACACTTTTATCGATTCGTCCTGGTATTACTTCCGCTATGTCAGCCCGCGGGACGAGGAACGGCCCTTCAACATCGATGCCGTCGGGCGCTGGTGTCCGGTGGATCAGTACATCGGCGGGGTGGAACATGCCATTCTGCACCTGCTGTACTCGCGCTTTTTCACCAAAGTGCTCTTTGATATGAACCTGGTCAACTTTGAGGAGCCATTCGCCAACCTTCTGACCCAGGGCATGGTGCTCAAGGACGGCGCCAAGATGTCGAAGTCCAAGGGTAACGTCGTTAGCCCCGAGGACATTATCGCACAGTACGGGGCTGACACGGTCCGGCTCTTTATCCTTTTTGCTGCGCCGCCCGAACGCGACCTGGAGTGGTCCGACCAGGGCGTGGAGGGCTGTTACCGTTTCCTGCAGCGCGTGTGGCGCCTGGTAAACTCTCTGGGTGACGAGATTCGCACCGCCCCCGCCCAGCCCGCCGGCTACCTGGTGGGGGTTAACAGAGGCCTGCGCCGCTTGACCCACTACACCATCAAGAAAGTCACGGAGGACATCGACGAGAGGTTCAACTTCAACACAGCCATCAGCGCTATCATGGAAATGGTCAACGGCCTTTATCAGTACCGGGACCGTGTCCCCGCAGTCGACCGCGACCCGGCGGTCCTGCGCGAGGCCGTCGAGCATCTCCTGCTGCTGCTTGCGCCCTTTGCGCCTTTCATCGTTGAGGAGCTTTGGGAGCGCTGCGGCTGCCAGGGGAGCGTCCACCGGCAGCCGTGGCCGCAGTACGATCCGGAAATGCTTGTTGAAGACAGCGTCACTATGGTCGTCCAGATTAACGGCAAAGTCCGCGACCGCGTCCTGGTGCCGGCCGACATCAGTCTTTCCGAACTCGAAGCGCTGATCCTTTCCCAGCCCCGGATCCAGGCTTTGCTGGAAGGGAAGAGGATCTTAAAGATCATCCCGGTGCCGGGGAAACTGATCAATATCGTGGTGAAGTAAGACATGAGGCATAAGACATAAAATTTAAGAAATTAAGAACAAGAAACAGACCTCTTGGAATCTGATAAGGAGCCGTAACGGTTCCTTTGTTGTTTTCCAGGATCCTAATCCGCAGCCGTTAGGTTAAAAATAGCCGATATAACGAGCATTGTCTCCCCATTTCTTGTATAAGGCTGTTGATGGTCTTAAATAATCTCGGACAGGTGATTGACACGAAGTAGCCCAGCAGGTAAATTAAAACTAAAAGATTGTGCTAAAAATCACAATCACAAAACGGTAAGGTGATAATGTGAAGCGAATACTGGTTGCTGTGGATGGTTCACAGAGTTCATATGATGCGTTGTGCCTGGCCGCGAAGGATGTTGCGGAATGCGGTAACGCCACGCTGGAGGTGCTGATTGTTTCTCTCCCGGTTCTTCAGGCTCAGCATCTTGACTTTGAGGGTGAGAGTGTCGGACTCGAACTACCCAACGTTAAGAAAGAAATCCGGGAAACCCTTGGTCAGTACGGCCTCAAAGCAAAGATCCGAGATATTTACGGTCTGGATCCCGGGGAACTGATTTGCCTGGTTGCTTCCCAGGAAGGTTTTGATGAGCTTGTCATTGGCAAACAGGGACGTTCTGCAGAAAGAGTGGGCGGGAGCTATTTGGGAAGCGTTGCGTACCGGATTCTCCATCTTAGTCCGTGTCCTGTAATTGTTGTTTAAAACGGAAGGGGGTAGCACGATTGATGCAGCCGGAAATTAGATATTGTTTTTATGGAGAAATGGGTGTGGGTGATAAAAATTACAAGGAGGACATTCTCCTTACGAAAAACGGTGTAAAGCCCTGGAAGCGAGAAACGGAACACCGTGTAAGCCTTAAAGACGTGGGGTGGATCCTCGCCGAGAAGCCGGAAGTTGTAGTGTTCGGAACGGGCTTTGCCGGTTGCTTGTTTGTTCCTGACAAGCTTAAGTCTTATATGCGGGAACAGGGCATCGATTCAGTGATTATGCCTACCGGTCAGGCCTGGGAGTTTTACAACAAACAATTGGGACACAGAAAAATAGCGGCCTGCATGCATCTTCTATGCTAGTGAAAGTACCCAATATCACAAGTTAGGGATGGTGAGGAGTGTGCCTAAGGTACTCGTGGGTCTGGATGGTTCCGAATATTCGTTACGTGCCGCAAGATATGCTGCCAAGATGGCGAGTGAAACCCCCGGTGCTGAAATTACGGCAGTTGTGGTTGTCCGGCCGCTCCCGGAAAGCCTGTATAGAGACCCTGCCTGCCAAACAGCTACCGGCGGCGGCTATGAGGTTTCCCGCGTTACGCGCATGGCCAAAGACCTTATGTCTCAGGCAGGCGTAGACGCTGTTTTTGAAAGCGTAGCAGGTGGAGACCCGGGTTTAACTCTCTGCCGGTATGCCCTAACTGAAGGGTTTGATCATATAGTTGTCGGCAAGCGAGGGCGTTCATCACAACAAAACGGCAATCTTTCTCTTGGAAGCGTAGCCTACAAAGTCTTACATATGAGTCCCTGTAACGTTACTGTCGTATGTTAACCAGGCGTCAGTATGCAAAATACTGATAAGACATATGGCAATGAGCATTAAGTTCTAGAGTATTTGATTCACATCCGATGTCTCAATGCCAGTGCTTAATGCCAATGGGGGGGTTAGCCGTGAAACAGAAACGAATAAACGATACCTTAAATTTACATGCCCTGTATACCGAGGATAAGATAATCAACCTTGCGGATGCCGCTGCTTTAAGCGCCGAAGTCCCGGCTCGTGATGTCCTGGCCGACGCGATAGCATTGACTCGCGCTGCAAGGGGTTTATTAATGATTGCCGCCGAAGGGGCCGCTTTGAGCGTCGACCTGGCTAGGCTGGGGCAGCCTGGGATGACCGGCCTCGCGGGCCATGCGAACCCCGCCGGCGTTGAAGCGGTGACAAAGGCCGCAGGACGATTATTCCAAAGGTGCCGCCAGGTGCGCAGTGTTTTTCCCGAAGTAACCCTGCGCATTAACGAGCTTCTCAAGGTAGCCAGCAATGCAGGCGAGCTGGAGACCTTTGCCGATACGGTTTACAGGCTGAGCAAGTACCGGCTTCTGGCGGTGATTCACGACCTGACCCTCAAGACCGTACGGCTGGCCGAAACGATACAGCAGACCTGCGTCAGCCTGCAGTCGGTTCGACAGGACGGCGGGGAGTTGGAGAGATTTACAGAATCGGCGCAAACGCTGGGACGCATCGCCTCCCGCCTGGAGCGGGCGATTAGGCTGGAAAGTGTTTAGCTTTTCATGCTATCATAGGGATTGACTTGACTATCTAAGTGACATCCGCTGGGGGGGGCCGTCATTGAGCGTCTTTTTCTGGGAGCCGACTCCCAGGCAGCTACAGATTATGGGCTTTTTGGCCGTAATGGGACCTTGTGATGAAGGAGACGTTGCCCTTGCTTTTCCTGTAATGCCCGAGGAGCTTTCCCGCGTTCCCGATTCCTTTATGGATACTCCCGGGGACTACATCGCCAGGGTTGAGCTTGAGACTTTGCGTCAGGCCGGCATGGTTTTCCACGACGGGGTCCTGTGGGGCTTGAGTCCCCGGGGGCAGAAACTCTGGCTTATGAAAGGGCAAGCCCCTAGAGGCTGACCGCCTAACACCCGGTGTTGGTATATTCCGAACATTGACAGGGCTTTGCGGTTTGGGTAGAATGTAATGTGCGTGCACATTGAATGCCCGCCCATTATGCTGGCGTGGCTCAGCAGGTAGAGCAGCGCACTCGTAATGCGCAGGTCGCCGGTTCGAATCCGGCCGCCAGCTCCATTGAAAAATAAGGCCTCCGGGATCAGCTCCCGGAGGCTTTTTGCCGTCATTAACCGTCCATCGGTCACATTCTCCAGCGGCTTCAGCCTTGCTAAAAAGGCGTTTGGCAAAGATCTGCCGATCTGCTATCACCGTATGCGCCTGATCTGGCCGCGGATTTCGCCCGTCAGGGTTTTGAGCAAAGATGGAGTTTCGGGCATTTTGATGTTCTTGACTGGGAAGGGGAGGACGAAATCCAGGGCGAAATCTGCATCTGGAGCAGAACTGTTGACCGGCGAAGGGGTGGCTTAAGTTGAGGATTCTTGTTATCAACCCTGGTTCCACGTCTACCAAGGTCGCCGTCTATGAGGGCGAAAAATGCGTCTATAAAGAGGTGATCGTCCACCGCACCTGGGACGCAGACGGCAAACAAGGGATCATCAGCCAGTACGAGGAAAGACTGCAGGCCATTACCAAAGTCCTGAACGACCATAATTTCGCCGTGAGCGATTTCGATGCCATCGCTGCGCGAGGAGGACTGCTGGCCCCTCTGACGGGAGGGACCTATATCATTAATGAAGCCATGTACAATGACCTGTATACCTGCAAGTACGGGGAGCACGCGTCGAACCTGGGAGGGATCATGGCTTTTAACCTGGGCAGGAAGTATAACATCCCCGCCTATACCGTCGACCCCGTGTCGATCGACGAGTTTGAGGACCTGGCCCGGTTTTCGGGCATGCCCGAACTCCCGCGGGTAAGCGTGGCGCATAACTTGAACATGCGGGCCGTGGGGCGGAAGGTTGCCGCTTCTCTGGGCGGTAAGTTTTCCGACTTCAACTTTATCATCGTCCATCTCGGCAGCGGCATTTCGGTGGCCCCCTTCCGCCGGGGCAGGATGATCGACGTCAACAATGCTAACAACGAAGGTCCCTTTTCACTGGAGAGGTGCGGCACGCTTCCCTGCGTGTCTCTGATCAAACTTTGCTATTCCGGCGCCTTCACCTTGAATGAGATGCTGGCTAAAGCCACCAGGCGCGGCGGGCTGTTCGCCTATCTGGGGACCAAGGATTTCACGCAGGTTGAACAGATGCTCGCCCGCAACGAGGAGAAGGCGTCAACCGTCGTCAGGGCGATGTGCTATCAGATCGCTAAGGAGATTGGCGCCATGGCTACAGTTTTATACGGGAACGTGGATCGGATCATCCTGACCGGCGGTATTGCCCACTCAGAATATGTTGTGCGTGAAATTACGTCCCGTGTTGCCTTTATCGCTCCTGTCGTAACCGTACCTGGAGAGGAAGAAATGGGAGCGCTGGCCCTGGGCGTCCTCCGCGTACTGCGGGGAGAAGAGCAACCGCTAAGCTATGCTTAAGGCTACTTACGTCTGGAGGTACGACAGATGAGTTTTGAGAATTTCAGGCAGATCATTAACAAGGTTAAGGGTATGCCCAAGCGGCGGGTTTGCGTGGCTGCAGCCGACGACGACAGCGTTCTGGCGGCTGTCAAGAAGGCGCGCAAGGAGGAGATCGCCGATTTCCTGCTGGTCGGCCACCAGGATCACATCTGGAGGCTGGCCCTGGAAGTAGGGCTGAACCTGAACGGCATCGACTTCATCCACGAGCCCGACCCCATAGAAGCCACGCGTATCGCGGTTGAGAAAGTCGCTACAGGTGAGGCCGACGTATTGATGAAGGGCATGGTCAACAGCGCCGACCTGCTCAGGACCATTCTCAACCCCGCCTACGGCTTCCGGACAGGAAATATCCTGAGCCACATCGCCGCCCTGGAGATACCTGGCTATCAGCGGCTCGTGTATATAACCGACGCCGGTTTCAATATCGCTCCGGATTTTGAACAGAAGGCAGCAATTTTGAATAACGCTGTGAGGTTCATGCATACGATGGGCATTCCCGAGCCTAAAGTCGCTGTCTTATCGGCGAATGAAAAGGTCAACCCCAAGATGCCGTCGACCATTGACGCCGCGAAACTGGCCGGGATGGCTGAGCGAGGGGAAATCAAGGGGGCCCTGGTCGAAGGGCCGATGGCTCTTGATGTGGCTTTCAGCGCCGAAGCGGCAGAGCAGAAGGGGATTCACAACCCGGTAGCAGGAAGGGCCGACCTTTTGCTGGTTCCCGATATCGAGGTCGGCAACGCGGTAAGCAAGGCCATTATGTACTTTGCCAACGGCCGCATGGCTGGGCTGGTCCTCGGTGCGGCGAAACCGGTGGTGTTTGCCTCTAGAGCGGAAACTCCTTACGGCAAAGCCACTTCCATAGCTATGGCCTGCTATTCAGTGGCCCAGTCGTAGGTGAAGAGCACCCATGCTGTATAAAGGAGACGAACTCATTAACTATAGGCGTGTGCGACCTGCTTTCTTTGTAAATAATATAGAAATCCCGAAGTAAAGAAATTCTTTTGATCCGAACAGGTATAAGCGTGCACAGCTTCAATTCTTTTTGAACCGCCCACACGGAAATGATACTGGCGCCAAAACCGGCTTCTACAGCCCTCTTTACCGCCTCGATGCTTCCTAATTCCATGACAACATTTAATGCAGAAAATTCTACTCCAGCTTCCCTCAATCTTTTTTCGGTAACTTTTCTTGTGCCCGACCCCTGCTCTCGCAACACCAGAGGCAGCGCAACGAATTCATCCAGCGAGATAGACTTCCGTCCGGCTAAAGGGTGACCGGTCGGGATTATTACAATCAGCTCATCTTGCAAAAATGGACTTACAACTAACTCCTGATCATCAATATGACTTTCCACCAGCCCTAAATCTAAGATGTGCTCTGATACCCACCTTGTAATTCGCTCTGTATTGGTTACCTGTAGAAATACCTTGACCTGTGGATACTGATTCTTAAAGCGGCCAATTAGCTGAGGAATTACATACTCACCCAAAGTAAAACTTGCTCCAATAGATAGGGTGCCTCTCATAGAACCTGTTATGGCAGAGATGTCTTTTTCCGCATCATCCGCCAAAGACAGGATCTTCTCCACGTAATCATACAGAACATGCCCGGCTTCTGTCAGATTCACCTGGTGGGTATTTCGTTCGAGTAACTTTGCTCCGAAGTGGTCTTCCAGGGATTTAATTTGCATGCTAACGGCTGGCTGCGAGATGAACAAATTCCGCGCAGCTTTAGAAAAACTCTTCTTATCAGCTACTACCTTGAAAATATGCAATTGATGAAAGTTCATAGCTTGCTACGACCTACCCTTAACAACCAAAACAGGAATTTCAGATGCTTCAACTACAGCTGCAGCAACGCTGCCCAAAGCTATCCTTTTTATGCCAGTCAACCCAGTATCCCCCACAACGATTAAGTCGGCCCCATCTCCTTCGGCAACATCCACAATCTGTTTAACAGGATTACCGCTTAAAAGAAGCAGTCTAACACTTAAATGGTTTGCTTCGCCATACCTCCGCGCAAGTTCCAAACCAGCCAATCCATAGCGAATTCTTTTGCTTTTCTTTGCCAGATATGCCCATTGGTCTTCTGGAATAACATTATCTTCACCATCCGGGTTCACAAACACAGCAATTATTCGCGCCTCATGCCATCTAGCCAAACCTACGGCATATTTGGTCGCTTCAACGGCTGGAGCCGAACCGTCTACTCCCAGAACAATCTTTTTGATAGAAGCATTTACTATTTCCGGTTGAAATTCATTCAAGAGCCGCTCCGCCATCCCGCTTAACATTATTAATTCAACGCCTCCCAACTTAAAAGTGAACAGTACGAACAACCCCAAAACTAACAATTGAAATGGCCAGGGAACCGAGTAGCCCGATAAAGAGCGATTTTAAACCCATACGGCGAAACATCACCATTTCAACGCTAAGCCCCATACCTGCCATAGCAATCGTCAAAAAGAGAGTGCTGATTTGTAGAAGTATAGAAGCAAGCTCATCGGTTATTAAACCAATGGTTCTAAGGCAGCTCATCCCTAAAAAACCAATAAGAAACCAGGGAATGGATAAGTTGTACCGCCCGCTAATTTGTTCTTTCTTGACACTTCTAAAGTTAAACCAAAGACTGATCCCAAAAGTAACGGGAACCAACAGGACCACCCGGCCAAGTTTGGTTAAAATAGCCATATTCGCTGCAGGGCTCCCTGCCGATTGAGTTGCAGCTATAACGTGTGCTATTTCATGTAGGGTTGCTCCTGCAAAAACACCGTAAGAATTTGAATCCATTCCCCAAAACGACTGTAATAAGACATACAAAACACTGCCAATAGTCCCTAAAAGAGCAACACTAGCTATTGATACAACTGTTTCGTCCTCGTTGGCCTTAACCGTTGGCGCAACGGCAGCTATTGCAGCGGCCCCACAAATTCCTGTTCCTACCGCTGTTAATAAAGCCAGTCGTTCCTCTACAGCAAACAAGCGCCCCAGGAAACAAATAACAACAATAGCCAGTAAAATAACTGCGGCATCGAGAAGAATAACTTTTGAACCTGCAGCAACTATAGCATCGAGGTTGAGTCGAACACCCATCAAAATGATACCATAGCGCAGAAGTCTCTTACTAGCAAAGTTTATTCCGACAGTGGCATGTTTAGGAATTCCCATAACTGCCCGCCAGCCTATGCCAATTAAAATAGCAATAACCATTTGTCCGAATACACAAAAAAAAGGTAATGAAACAACATTATGGGCAATAACTCCAACCACCATAGCTAAAATGAATCCTTGTATACTACCGCGCAAAAGTATTCTGTGCTGAAGAATTTCAACTTGCACTTCACCATCTCCCCTTTAGTTCTTACCAAGTCTACCACTAAAGGGTGTGACAAAGGAAATACCGGTCAATAATAACCGTTATAATTTGATATTTATTAAAAATGCGGACTTAAACTAATAATGGATTTTGCCAGCACCGCCAGCAAGTGCACGTGTTAGCGCCAGGATTATTTGACATCCATTGACGAGATATGATGGCAGGATAGTTTTGGATGGGGTAAAATGCTGGGAAGAGCCACTATCCTGGCATTCCGCGCTTGCATCGCCACGGTCACTATACCCGTCATCCCGTGACACGCTTTGCCATCTACAAAGTTCCCGTCTACCGTTGGTACTGTCCTCGGTGTAAGAAGACCGTAAGCCTGTTGCCGGATTTTCTTGTTCCCTACGGCCGGTTCATCAATATCGTCCGTGAGAAGGCCGTCCGCCTGGTTGTTGGCGGCAAGACCAAGAGCCAAGTGGTGTTAAGGGTTAGTTCACCCGCCGTAAGCGTTATCTCAACTGCATACGGCAAAGCCACTTCGATAGCCATTTTTTAACTGTTATTCGGCTCATAGAGCCGAATGTTTCGGCAGACAATAGTTATAACTGCTCGAGGAGGTGAAACAATGGCAAGGGCAATCAAATGCACGGTCACGGAATGAGCATACAACCAGGACGTCATGTGTGACGCCCCTATGATTCACATCGATCACAACCGCACCAGTAAGGCCTCCAGTTCAGATCAGACCATGTGCCAGACCTTTAAGCCCAAAGACGAAGCGATGGACGAAGGCATCTAGCAAAACCGCGGTGATTCCGCGGTTTTAATTTTCATAATGTCGTCTGAAGATTCACCAGAGGTTTTATAGAATACCTTTCGGTGGAGGGAGTTCCCTCTGGTGGTCGAATACTACCAGTAAGGACCTGTGGAAAAATACGTTCAAACTAATCTAAAACTGACCATCAAACCTTACTGAAAACGGGAACGAACTCTGGAATTATTCAAGTTTTTCAACAGTCCCGTAAGGGAGGTATCCGGGCGATGATCAACAGCCTATCCCCGATCAGGCCCGTCAGCGCCTTGAACTTCAATGTGCAGCAACTTTCGGCGGGGCAGGTTGTGCGCCTCACGGTGGTGGAGCCCGGTATCAACGGAGGCATCGTCAGCCTCGGGGGGGCTCTTTTCCGTGCACAGGGACAGTTACCCTCGGAGCCCGGACAAGCCTTTTGGGCTTTGGTCGAACGAGCCACGCCCGAGTTGATCCACGTCAGGCAGCTTCCTTCGAGACAGACCCAGCAAGGCCCGCCTACCCCGTCGAATCTGGCGTCGCTTATTGGACTGCCTAAGGGTGCCGACACCGATCTGGTCATTCGGGCCTTTCTCCGCTGGGGCCTGCCGATTGATCCTCAGGCCGTAAGGGATCTCCTTGCCGAAATGAAGAACGTTCCCCAGCATCTCCGAACCGTTTGGATTGAAGCCCGGGTGTGGTTGAGCGGTCTGAACTGGCCCAGAGAAAGCGCGGCCGGGGCAACCGGTTTACCGGGACAGCAGGAGCTGGCACAGGGGCGGGAGCAAGAGGGGGCTGTCTACTTAAAGGCGGGCACACAAGAGAACATGGACGGCAGGGTCGCTGTTGGAGATCGTATGGCCAGGGCGATGGATTACTTGCTCGGGCGTGAAAACGCAGGTCCTGAGGGTCTTCAAGCTCTCAACCGGGCCGAGGCGCCCGCTGGACAGGGACAGGTCTTCGCGGCGCACCTCAATGCCATGCCCTTTTTTGAAGGCAGGGTTTTTTGGCTTGACGAGCCCGTGAAGCAAGCGAATGGCAAGGAGAGGCCGGCCAGGGTCGTCCTGCACGTCCGGAGCAATACCCTGGGCGACTTGTGGGTTGACCTTGAGTTTAACGAGCGCGGCCATAACGCCGGTGTTTATCTTCGGGATGAAAAGACGGCCGGCCTGGCCCGGCGCTGGGCGCCCGTTCTCGAGGAGCAGCTCAAAGCGCTGGGTCTTGAACTGCAAAGGGTTGCCGTGGAACAAAGGGACATCCGTTCACCGTTGGGGCTGTTGCTCCCCGGAGAAGTTTCCTATGAACCGATCAACGAGCGAGCCTGAACGGCTCGTAGGCATTAAGCATTAAGCGTTAGGCATTAGGCAGCAGGACGAAGTCAAATACCACAGAATCCCACAGCTTTCTTAGTGCATGCTGCGTGTAGTCAGATACAAACAAATTCGTGCTATCAAGACCTGGAGGAGAGTAGGTTGACGAAGGAAGGCAACGAGCAGCGAATTCCGAGGGCGGCGGCGGCTCTGGGTTACAACCCGGCACGGGACAACGCTCCCCGGGTGGTTGTGGCCGGGCGCGGCATACTAGCCCAAAGGATAGAAGAAACCGCCCGGGAAGCGGGGGTGCCTGTTTACCGCGACGAGCAGCTGGCGTGGACATTGACGGCGCTCGGGCTTGACCGCGAGATTCCGGCGGAACTTTACGAGGTCGTCGCCACGGTGATCGCGTGGGTGTACTTACTGGAACAGGACGCAAGAAACAGAACACAGGGGAAGGGGTAACACATATTTGATTAAGCTTCGCGTGGAAATAGACGGCGGCAGCCGGGGCAATCCGGGTCCGGCTGCGGCGGCCATCGTCGTCCGTGACCCGGACGGGAAAGTCTTGATGGAGCGCAGCCAATTCCTGGGCCGGACCACGAATAACGTTGCCGAGTGGGCATCCCTGGAGATGGCCGTCCGCACGCTCATCGCCGTAGCGCGCAAATACGGTCCCGTAGAGGCTGCCGTTCAGGCCGACAGCCAGCTTG
Source organism: Desulforudis sp. DRI-14 (assembly GCF_052618305.1). Next base: position 18,809 of record NZ_JBQXEZ010000005.1, read on the forward strand.
TGGTACGCCAGTTTAACGGGGACTACCGCATTAAGGACGCCGGTTTGCAGCAGATTGCCGGCCGCGTCCGCCGCCTGCTGCTTGAGCACCCCGAAGTTAAAGTGCGCCTGGTGCACGTCCCGCGCGAGGAAAACAGGCTTGCTGATACCGCCGTTAACCGTGAGTTGGATAAAGTACTTAAGGCCAAATAGATCTCGCTTTTTTCATCCTCAATCCTTACTCGATGAAGAGCGTTATAGCGTTGGTACAGGACGGGCAGACTAGCCTTTGAGTTACAAGGTTATGTAGAGGAGGTCTGTACCTTTGGAAGGAACAGAGGTGACCGGGGTTACAGAAGTCCCGAGAGCTGAAGGAGCCGGTATCTCCAGAGAAAAGCTGGAAGTTCCAAGGGGAGCCATTCTGCAGCGGGACAAGAAGACGTATGCCATTGTGCCGCGGCTGGGAACGGCCGGCTTGATGGACGTCGATACCTTGAGGCGGCTGGCGGACGTGGCGGAAGAATTCAGCATTCCCGTCATCAAGATTACGGGGGCCCAGCGTATCGCCCTGGTCGGCCTGAAGGCCGAAGACGTGGAGGAAGTCTGGAACCGGCTCAATATGGAACCGGCTCCGGCTGTAGGGCCTTGTGTCCGTTACGTAACCGCCTGCCCGGGCACGGTGACCTGCACTTACGGCCAGCAGGACGCCTTGGGCCTGGCCGGGGAACTGGAGAAGCGCCACCTGGGGCGGCACGAACTCGGTTCGAAGTTCAAGATCGGCATCAGCGGCTGCCCGATAAACTGCTGTGAAGCGTACCTGCGCGATTTCGGGGCTTTCGGCAAAGCCAAGGGGTGGACGGTGGCCATCGGCGGGCGCGCCGGGGCCCGCCCGCGCATCGGCGACAAGCTCGTCGAGAACGTTTCGTCCGACGAAGTCATGGAGCTTGTCGAGAGGACGATCAAGGTCTACGCCGAGCTGGGGAAGAAGGGCGAACGCCTGGGCACGTCCATTGAGAGGATCGGCTTCAAAGAATACCGCAAACGGATTCTGTCCTAGTAAACCCAGGACAAAATCCGGTCGTAAGTCGTAAGTCCCTGGCAGAATGTTGGTAAAAGCGAAGGAGCCCTGCGGCTCCTTCATTATACATTTACTTCTGTTTACGGCGGGAATCTAAGTGCTGGAGCTCTTAGATTTCTTTTCGCGCAGGTCGATGAACCTGTCCTTCAGCTTCTTCATTACCTGCGGCATCGTCGTGTATTCCATCTCGTCGAGCGGCAGGCGCTGGGGTTCAAACGGACCGAGACGGCGCATGTAATCCGTGATTTCGAGGGCCTTGGCACGGGCGGTGTCAAAGGCCGGGTCGTCGAACATATCCTGCGGTCCGACCAGTCTGCCTTCGGCCAGCTGGAAGCCCAGGCAGATCACCCGCGGCGGGCCGTCAAAGCGTGTCGGCCTGGACTCGCGCTGTGCTACCGGCATCAGCGGGCCGTGGTGCGAGCCGCGCATCCAGCCTGCAACAAGGTGCGGGAAAGCAAAGGCTTCCAGGGCTTCTCCAACGGCGGGGTAGCCGCTCTGGCAGCGTACGATGCAAACCGGGTCGTCCTTCCCGATGTACCGGCCGGCCATCAGATTAAGGCGCTGGGTACTCGAAACAGCGGCGATTTCCCCGGTGCCCCTGTGAAAGATGCGCTTGATCGAGAAGCGTCCGGGGGCCCCGATGAAGACCAGCATGTCGTAGATATCCTCGGGAGCCGAGAAAACGATTTTCTTGTTTTCGATAAGGTCGCGCACCTCGAAATTAAACCCCATGTGCATATTGGGGTCAATGACCAGGCCGATGGTGTTGAAGGGGTCGGCAAACATTTTATAGAGCGGGAAGTTGTAAGCGCCAGGTTCGGTCTTGTCGGCCATGAACACCAGGACGGTTTCACTCTTGCGCTCCTCGACTTCCATCTCGGCAATGCCCGGCCCCAAACCTTTGATGTTGCCGGAAAAAGCGTCGGCGAGGAGGTCCTGGCCGGCGCCGTAAAGCTTGAGCTTCTTGGCCACATCCGTGCAGGCCGTGAAAACATCCCAGGCCATCTGGTGAATTTCGCCGTTGTTACGCCCCAGTTCGTGGGTCATGATCAGGTTGATATCGTCGCCGACGTGGGTGACGTGAAAGTCAATCAGAAGAGGGCTTCCGGAAAGAAGGCCTTTCGCTTTTTCAATGAGTTCGGGGTGTACCGAGGAGTGGCCGACGTACCCGCCAACGTCGGCCTTGATCACGGAAAGGGTTACTTTTTTACCCATTAATTATCCTCCCTAGATAAGATTAGACTAAAGACTTAAGACGTAAGATGCGGGAGCGAAAACCCCGGCTCCTCCCACAACTTACGGCCTATGACTTACGCGTGGATGAACAATACAATAATTACTTTGCTGGCAAAGTAATTATTCTAGGCTGCGTGAGGATATCCTCTTGGATGACGGTTGAATTCTGTGTTCTTTTTGGCCAAAATAAGCTGTTTTAGTTGACCTATTTACGCCTATTAATACAGCTTATTAGGCAATTTTGGCAATATGTCATATTTCTCGTTTTCGCCCCGTATTCTTCATCAGAATGCTTATGCGGGGTGGTAAATGCTTGTCGGCCGGTGATTCTTCTGGCTCAGGCAGTAAGCGAGCCGTAGCTAGTCTTGAGAGGGAGCTTTATGGCTCCCTCGTTCTTTTATGGTGTAATTGGTTGCTTTTGTGTGATAGGATAAACGGGAACCCAATAGTCTTAAGACAACCGAGGTGCAGACTGGACAATGGCGCTCGAACTTATCCATCTAAAAGGAAAGACATCCTATATTAAGGGTGCAGTCAATGTCGGAGTTTACGACCGCGGCGACGGAAAGTGCATTCTGGTGGACAGCGGGCTGGACGAGTCCAGTGGCCGCCAGTTGCTGCGGTGTCTGGAAGGAGCCAATTTGACGCCCTGTGCGGTGATCAATACGCACTCGCACGCCGACCATTTCGGGGCCAACAAGTTCGTCCGCAACCGGACCGGAGCCCGATTTTGGGCCACCTCCTTTGAAAAGGCTGTTATCGAGAACCCGCTCCTGGAGCCGGTTTTCCTCTTTTCTGCGGTGCCCGTCAAGGAGATGCGGACAAAGTTCTTGATGGGCCAGCCCTGCCCGGTTGACCACGTCCTTTCCGCAGGGCGGCAGGAGATCGCCGGCATCTCGATGGAGATCGTCGATCTTGCAGGGCACGCCCCCGAGCAGGTCGGTGTTGTTACCCCGGATGACGTCTTTTTTGCCGCTGACGCTTTTGTTTCCGGGGATATCGTCGAGAAGTACCGCCTGCCGTATATGGCCGACCTGGTAGCGGCTAAGGAGTCGCTCCGGCGGGTAGGGTCGATGAGCCACAGTTGGGTTGTCCCTTCCCACGGGCGCCCTACCCGGGACCCGGGGGCGGATATAGCCGTCAACCTGCGGAAGATTACAGAAACCGAGGCACTGATCCTCAAACTGGCCGGGGAGGGAGCTACACGGGAAACGATTTTCTCCGGTGTTGTCGAGGCGTATGGCATCAACCTCGGGCCGGAACAATACGTCCTGGTGTTTGCCACCGTATCGGCCTATCTGGCAGGACTGTGCGCCGAGGGAAGACTGCGGATGCGCTTTGCAGGACCGCAGCTGCTGTGGGCCGCCGACTGCTGACTACCGACTACCTTTCCCGGCCAATTGGACCAGAAGGCTCTCCACCTGGAAAGGCGGGTAGTAAATAACCTGCACGTTGGGGTTGTCGTAAAGGAAGGTCGGAAGATAATCGCGGCACAGTGCCGGGACACAGAGAAAAAGCTTGGCGTCTGAGAAATCGCTGAAACTCTCGATTTGTTCCTGGATCCTTTTGGACATTAAGTCCTGCTTGTTCTTGATCTCGCCGATGGCGTACAGACCCAGTTCCTCGTGAACGGCCAGGACAGCCGGCTGGTATCCCTGGATCAGCGGCGGGGCCGGATAATCGTCGTGGTCGGCATGCGTTACTTTGTAACCTAAATGCTCCAGGTGTTTGACAAGATGATCGAGCATGGTTTGTCGCTCTGTTAAGGGCACTTGCTTCACACTCCAAACGCTCCTTGGCAGCATTATAATTCATAAAGCTTTGGAAGAAAAGCAACCAGGGATGCCACTAAAAGGTTATTTTGGCTAACTTTGGCTAGGAGAGATATGATGACCGTTCTGGTTACGGGCGGCGCCGGATATATCGGCAGCCACGTGGTCAAGGAACTGCTGGAGCGAGGTTATGACACGGTCACCCTTGACGATTTAAGCAAGGGGCACCGCCGGGCTGTCCCCGGCGGGGCCTTTGTCGAGGGCGACTGCGGAGATCCAAAGCTCGTTGACTGGATTTGTCAAGAGTATTGCGTGAGGGTTGTGGTGCACCTGGCGGCCGACAGCCTGGTCGGAGAGTCCATGGTTAAACCCGCCAGGTACTGCCGGAATAACCTTATCAACGGGATCAACCTGCTGGATGCCCTTATCGGGCGGGGTGTCTGCTGCTTTATTTTTTCTTCCACCGCCGCCGTCTACGGTGAACCGCAGGAAGTGCCCATTACCGAGGACCACCCGGCCCGGCCCGTCAACGTGTACGGCGCCACCAAGCTGATGCTGGAGAATGTCCTGGACTGGTATGACCGCGCCTACGGGTTGCGCTATGTCTCCCTGCGCTATTTCAACGCGGCGGGCGCCGATGAAAGCGCGGCGATGGGCGAAGACCACGACCCGGAAACACACCTTATCCCCATCGTTCTTCAGGCGGCGCTGGGCTTGCGGGAAAAGGTCACCGTCTTTGGGGACGACTACCCTACGCCGGACGGGACCTGCATACGCGACTACATCCACGTAACCGACCTTGCGGCGGCCCACGCCCTGGCGGTGGACGCTCTGCTGTCGGGCCGGCCCTCGGCTGTTTACAACCTGGGGAACGAGCGGGGCCATTCGGTGCGGGAGGTAATCGATACGGCCCGGAGAGTGACCGGCCGCGACATACCGGTAGAAACAGGTTTTCGGAGAGAGGGCGATCCGGCCGTGCTGGTCGCCGGTTCGCATAAGATCCAGCGGGAACTGGGCTGGCGGCCGCGTTACGACGACCTGGAAACGATCATCCGTACGGCCTGGGAGTGGCACCGCCGGCACCCCGGCGGGTACGGCGGATAGTATCAGGTGTTTTACTCTGCAGGTGCAGGACTATAACTACAATTTATGAGTATTACCTCCCGAATATTGAGGATGCCTACGAAAAACAAAAGTGAAGACACATGAAAGGGAGGTAATAGGATGAAACGTATTTTGGCGCTGATGTTGGCTGCAGTTTTTGTTCTTGTTATGGCCGCGCCTGCTCTCGGCGTTTCGGCCTCGGCCAAGGCCGGTGTAAGTCTTAAGGCCCAGGCCGGTGTCTGCACGCAGGATTGCGACCAAACCCAGGACCGCTTGCAAGAGCGGGACCGGGAGCGTACTTCCTGGGACAAGGAGGCCGCCGGACAGGGTAACGCCTTCGGGTGGCGGCACAGGTTGACGGTAAACGGGCAGGTATACCAGTTTGGCGATGTTCCTCCGGTTATCAAGGAAGGCCGTGTTTTGATTCCTCTCCGTGCCGTAATGGCCGCTCTGGGCGCCGAGGTGAAGTGGGACGCGGAAACCAAGACGGTCACGATTATTGGTGATAAAACTGTAGTCATCAAGGTCGACAGCAAAGTCGTGATCGTGGACGGGGAAGAACAGACGCTGGACGTGCCGGCGAAGAACGTGAACTGCCGTGTGGTCGTCCCCCTGCGTTTCATCGCTCAGGCGCTGGGATGCAAGGTTGATTTCAACGCCCAGACCCAGACGGTGAGCGTCGTCAGTGCCGATGCTTCCTGATTTTGGGATTGAACCGGATCCGACCTGAGATTCGACACCAAGGCCTCCGTCCAACCGGAGGCCTTGGTGCTTATAGGGTGCGATAGAATAGCGCCTGGCACTAACTTATTGGTGTTTTGCCGTACTTAACCATTAGAGCCGGGCCCCTATAACGAGACCCGGCTCAACCGTTACTCCGCGCCCGCCGCGAGATAGGTTCTGACCTTTTCGGTGTTGAACTTCGCCTCGGCATCCTTTTCCGGTGTGAGCAGAGAAACTACAAAGGCCGTTGCGAAGCTCGCTGTCATTGAGATGATTGCCGGGTTCTTCAGCGGAAAGATGGGCGCCGGGTTCTTGAACACATCAACCCAGACCGTCGGGCTCAAGACGATGAGCACGGTGGCCAGAACAGAGCCGACAATGATGGATGCCGTCGCGCCCGCCGTGCTCAGCTTCCTCCAGGTGATCGACAGGAAGAGCGCCGGGAAGTTCGCGCTGCAAGCAACGGCAAAGGCAAGGCCCACCATGAAAGCGACGTTCTGTCCCTTGAAGAGGATGCCCAGAAGGATGGCCAGGACACCGACAAAAATGGTGGCGATCCGGGCAACCTTGACCTGATTTATTTCGGTGGCCTTTCCGCCCTTAACCACGTTAACATAAATGTCGTGCGACAGAGCGGACGCACCGGCGAGTGTCAGCCCGGCGACGACCGCCAGGATGGTTGCGAAGGCCACAGCGGCGATAAACCCGAGGAACGGGAGGCCACCCAGTAGCTCCGAGAGAAGCAGCGCCGCCATATTGCCACCCTTGTCAATACTGCTAATGACCTCGCGGCCTACCAAAACCGAGGCGCCGAAGCCGACGAGCGGGATGATACAGTAGAAATATCCGATAAACCCCGTCGCCCAGGCCACTGACTTCCGCGCATCCTTGGCGTTGGCAACGGTGTAGAAGCGCATCAGGATGTGGGGCAGACCCAGGAGGCCGAACATCAGCGCTAAACCGAGGGAGACGGCGTCGAGCGGGTTACTGATCAGCGTGCCGGGTTCGAGAGCCGCCTGGCCGAAATTGGCCGCTACCGCGCTGTATAACTCCCCGGGTTTAAAGTCAAACCGGGCCATGGTCAGCAGCATTAAGACCGTAACGCCGCCGAGCAGCAGGACGGCTTTGATGATCTGTACCCAGGTTGTGGCGATCATTCCGCCGAAGAGCACGTACATCAGCATTACCACGCCGACGATGATGATTGCGACTTCATATGGAAGACCAAACATCAGCTTGATGAGGCTGCCGGCGCCCACCATCTGGGCGATGGTATAAAATAGGACGGTAAGGATGCTGCCGATGGCCGCGGCGATCCGGACGGGCCGCTGCCGCAGCCTGTAGGCCACCACGTCGGCGAAAGTGAATTTCCCCAGGTTCCGGAGCGGCTCCGCGATGAGAAAGAGCAACACCGGCCATCCCACCAGCCAACCGACTGCATAAAGCATGCCGTCAAATCCCTTTAAAGCAACCATACCGGCAATACCCAAGAACGAAGCCGCGCTCATGTAATCCCCCGCCAAAGCGAAGCCGTTCTGAAGCGCCGATACGCTCCGCCCGGCGGCGTAGTACTCCGTAGTTGTTTTCGTCCTCCGGGCCGCCCAGAAGGTTATCGCGAGAGAGACAGCCACAAAGAGAAAGAAAAAGGTTATCCCCAGAGCTGTGGGTTGCCCCAAAGACGTCTGCATTATTGCACCCCCCGTTTTTTACGATCTTCGAGCGACTGCCGTAACGCCGTTACCCTCGAATCATAGCTCGAATTGGCCCACAAAACGTAAACAAGAGTGAGGACAAAAGAGATTACGATTACAAGGACCACCATCGGGATACCGAGAGTGGTTGCATCCCCTATCTTGCGGGCGATGGTTTCCTTCGAATAGCCGACCAATAGAATGAATCCGTAATAGCTGACGAAGACCAGCAACGTTAGAATACTCGCCACCGTCCACCGCGCAACAACGAGACTTTTGAACTCCGGCAAGTCCTCGATTCTCTGTTCATCCCTATCCATAATGACCCCCCTTAAAAGCCCTTAAGCTGTTTGCGACATGCGTCTAACTCGAACCCCTTATGTTTCTTCCTTCAAAACTCTTCTCTTCTTTGTACCACCCCAGTCCTCCCTTCTGCTAATTACGAATTTTTAGAATGTTGTATCAATTTAATCCTATATGGTTCCCTGCTGCCGGCCAACATTTTATTCTTTAAAGACTGAAAACTGGGCCCGAACGGTTTCTGCATCGGGTATACCGGAGTCGGGCTCTTAAAATAAATAAGTTCGATTCTTGCGCCTGGCAAGGGCCGGCTTGCATTTGAGCCAAAGAATTAGACTTTTCAAGGCCTGACTCCACCCTTTCAACGACACCAGCTGACACTAACGGCTAACTGCCGACCGCCGGCTGCCGACAGCAAACCGCTTGCGACCTTCCAGTATTTAACTGTTAATCGCGAACAGCAAACAAAGAACCCCAAGGTTATTATCCTTGGGGTTCTGAATCTCTTCTTTGTGCGAAGTCGTTAAAGCTTCAGCCCGCGCGCCGGCGTAAGGTTCTGATGGCGATTTCGTGTTCTCCCAGCACTTCGAAGACCGAAGCCTGGTTTTCTTTGATCTCCTTAACGTCTTCTCGGAGCTCGGCCATTTGCGCCTCCAGCCTGGCTTGGCCCTCCTTAAGTTCGGCCACATCGGCCTTAAGTTCGGCGACATCGGCCTTAAGTTCGGCGACATCGGCCTTAAGTTCGGCGACATCGGTCCGCAGTTCCTCGACTGCGGCGTTGGTATTGCCGACGATGCGCAAAAGATCGCCGACCATCGTATACAGCTGTTCAATGCGCTCCTCGGACATCGGATCAGCTCCTCTCCGGCTGCCTGGCAACCTTTTGTATTTATTCGTCGGGACAGTTGTAAATCCTGCTCACTTACCAGAAACAGGCAGGCATTACGCGCAAGCATCTGACCGAAGGGTGCCCGGATTTGAGGAGCGCAAGATCTCCGCTATCAAGCTCGATACATAAAAAAATTGCAGCGCAATTTTCGTTTGCAAAATGTTTGCAAATGCGCTGCAGTACTTCAGCGGGTAAAACCCGCAATCCCTTGTCATTATTGGTGGGCGATGCTGGGATCGAACCAGCGGCCTCTTGAATGTGAGTCAAGCGCTCTCCCCCTGAGCTAATCGCCCGTTTGCAAAAACCATTATAGCACGGCCCCTGTGTTATTGCAAGTTCTTACGCCGGCCGCGCAGGCAGCTCCATAGCAGCAGCCCGCCGGCTACGGCGCTCACGGCCACGGCCGCATCAGCGGCGCGGATGCCTAACACACGGTAGCCGCTGGTGCTGAAGAAACCGGCGGCTACGACGAAGGCTGCCGAGAGCAGGGCCAGGATCGAACGGTGAACGAGCCTTTTCAGCAGCAGTCCGAAGCGGTCGATGGAGGGGTTTTCCTGGGTAAACCGCAGTTCGCCCCTTCCCGCCAGGGCCAGCAGGTGGCTCAGCCGTCCGGGGATCTCGGCGGCCGTCCGCGCCAGGTCGGGGATTTCCTCCAGCAGTACGCGCTGTGCGCGGGCCCAGCTCAGCCGTTCGGTGACAAGGCGTTTGGCAAGGGGCTGCGCCAGCTCGGCCAATCTGACGTCGGGGTTAAGCTGACGGGCCACGCCGTCGGCCGTGACCAGGGCCTTGATCAGCATGGTCAGCTCGGTGGGCAGCCTGATATGGTGCTTGTAGGCCACGCGCATCAGGTCGGTCAGCGACTCGGCGACCCGTATCTGCGTAATCGGCACGTCGTAGTATTTTTCCTGGAGCCGCTCGATGTCACGGCGGACGGCGACGGGCGAAACGCTCGGCGGGACGACGCCCATCTCCCTGATTGCCCGGAAAACGACGGACGAGTCCTTCTTGACCAGGCCCAGGACCATCAATCCCAGGCTGTCCTTTGTCTCCCGCGAAAGACGGCCGACGATGCCGAAGTCCATCATGGCCAAGCGGCCGTCGCCGGTAACGGCAAGATTGCCGGGGTGCGGGTCGGCGTGAAACTCTCCGTCGACAAGGATTTGGCGCAACAGCGTGTTGGCGACAAGCAGGCCCAGACGCTTGGTGTCGATGCCGGCGGCGACGATGGCCTTGAGGTTGTTCAGTTTGATGCCGTGGACGCAGCTCATGGTCAAAACCGTTTTGGACGTGTAATCCCAGTAAACCTTGGGGATGACGACGTTGGGGTCGTTCAGGGAGTTGCGCCGCAGGGCTTCGGCGTGGCGGGCCTCCTCGCGGAAGTCCGTCTCCTCGGCGATGATCTGCGTGAACTCGTCGGCCAGTTCGGCGAAGCCGTAAACTTTACCCCAGGCGGTGTGCCGGTCGGCCCAGCGGGCGAAGTCGTGCAGGATGGCGATATCCACCAGCATCGCCTGGGCGACGCCCGGGCGCTGTACTTTTACGACGACTTCTTCCCCGCTGGAGAGCCTGGCCCGGTGGACCTGCGCGACCGAGGCGGCGGCGATGGGGACCGGGTCGAATTCGGCGAAGGCGTCCTCCAGCTGAACGTTCATTTCGCGTTCGACCTGCCGGCGAACCTCGGGGAACGGGAACGGCGGCACATCGTCCTGGAGCTTTTCCAGCTCGTGGATATACTCGTCCGTCAGCAGGTCGGCCCTGGTGCTCAAGAGCTGCCCCAGCTTGATGAAAACAGGGCCCAGTTCCTCCAGGACCGTGCGCAGGCGCTCCGCGGAAGAGCGGCGGGTCTTTGGCTGTTCCTGGCGCCTGAACAGCCTGCGGGGTTGGGCGACCAGGTCAGCCAGTCCGGCGTACTGAAGGACGAAATCAAAACCGTGCGCGGCCAGCACGCGCGCTATCCGGCGATACCTCTGGGCTTTTTGGTAACGGAGAATGATGCGCCCGAACAAGAACGCCACCTCGGTTTTAGCATATCATAACGACCGCAAAATCACTCCGCGCCTTTTTCAGGCGACAAGGGTTTCGGCCGGGCCGACATCGTCGAAGTTTGTTGACTCTTAGGGAAACCTACCTTAAAATGGATTTTAAGGTGCCAAGCTTTTTGCCTCTTCTTGGCGTCCTTGGTGGTTGTTTTTCTCCGGTTTTATCTTAGCGATCTTGGCGTCTTGGCGGTTTAGAAAACCAAACCCCGGTCTTTTTTGGCGTAGAAGCAGGAAGCGGAGTTTTTCAGCAGCATTTGACTAGACAACGAGCAAATGAAGGGGGCAGGGTCCGGCGCAAGCCGCATCCGCAAACATGGCGAAAAAAGCGAAGCAGACGAAGAAAACGGCGACTGCGCAACAAGCATCGACTGTAACAACATCCGATACCGCAGCAGCACAACGGCCGCTGGTCCTCTCCATCGCCTTCTGGGGCCTGGCGGCGTTGCTGTTTATAACCCCGTTCTTCCGGGGCCTGTTTTTCGCCGAGGAACAGTACCGGGCTTTAATCTTTGCGGCGGTCCTTTTCTGGTTGGTTTTCTTCGGCCGGTGGACGCAGCGGCGGTACAAGGCGTTCGAACATCCCCTGGACTACCTCATGCTGGGCCTGCCGGCCGTGTACATCTACAGCGCGTTCTTTGCGGTCAACACCGGGCTGGCCGTGACCGAGGTGGCCAAGAACATTCTCTACTTCCTGGCCTTCTGGGTGACAGTTAGGCTGGTCCGCTCGGATAAAGATGCTAACCAACTGCTGAAAGTCGTCTACTGTGCGGCTGTGGCCGTAGCCCTGGCCGGCCTGGCCACGGCCACGGGGATTATCCATATCAAGGACGGCTTCCTGAGCGGCCGCTTCTACTCTTCTTTCCAGTATCCTAACGCCCTGGCCAGTTACCTGATGGCGGGATTCTTCCTCGGCATCTACTTCTGGAACAGCGCCGGCCGCTCGTCTGCCCGCCTGCAGGAGTGGCTGCCTTTCGCCAAGCTCCCCGAATGGCTGGCCAAGACCAACCCCTGGCCGTACCTCTTTGCTCTCGGAAACTTTATTGTCCTGACCGTTTTCGTGGGGGCCAAATCTAACGGCGGCTTCCTGGTCTTCATCTTGATACTGCCCTTGTTCTTTATCTTCAGTGCTAGAACAGATCGTATACCCTACTTCTGGCACCTGGTGCTTACGGCGATTCCGTCCGCGCCGGCGGCCTTCCTCTTCATCCGCAGCGTGGAGGCCAAGAGCCCTGAAATCGCCTGGCTGTGGGTTTTACTTGGCTTGCTCGTTATCGTTGGTTCCCAGGCCCTGACCGACTGGTGGAACCGGAGCCTGGGACAGCGGTTTAAAGCGTACAGGAAAGCGATCATTGCCTCCGTCGCCGGGGCCTGCATGCTGGCCGCAGTCGGCGTGGGGATCTGGGTGGCTTCCAACGAGTCCATCAAGAGTCAGGTGCTCGACCTGACTAACGCGAAATATCGCATTGATTCCATCACCGACGCCTTTGAGATGTTCACCGCCAGGCCCCTGACCGGATGGGGGGGCGGCGGCTGGCAGGAGGCCTATCAGGCCTTCCAGAACTACCACTTCATCACCCGCCAGGCCCACGGCCACTACGCCCAAATCGGCGTGGAGACGGGTATCGCCGGCATAGTGCTGTTCGTCGCCCTGTGGGGTGTTTTTCTGTGGGCCAACCACCGTCTTTACCACGGGGCGAAGGACGCCGGGAGAAAGGCGCTTGTTCTGGTCGTCACCGTTGCCGGCGCGGCCATAGGCGTGCATGCCTCGATCGACTTCAACCTTTCGCTTGCCGCGCTGGCCCTCGTGCTCTGGGTTTTGTTCGGCATCACCGCCGCCTTGTCGCTGGTCAAAGAACCCGTGACGGAAGCGGCGCCCCGGAAACGGAAAGAGTCGTCCTACGTTCCTCTCAACAGCACCGCGCTCGTAACGGCGTCCGTTGCCGCGTTTATTATCATCTCCTTCGGTACGACCCTGGCTACGGCAAGCAGCCTTGCCCAGCAGGGCTACACCAAGCTCCGCAGCGGGGACATCAACGGCGGAATCGTCGCCCTGCAAAAGGCTTGTGCCTATAACCCGTTCGAGGGGAGCTACCATGCCGCCCTGGCCCAGGCCTACCAGGCTACGGGTTCCAAGGATGACCTGTCCAAGGCCGTTGAGGAAGCCAAGCTGGCGGCGCAGATGAGCTCCTACACGCCGGCCAGGTACCAGTTGCTGGCGAACCTGCTGGCGGCCCAGGGCAAGACCGAAGACGTTGCGAAGTACGCCGAGAAGGCGGTCGGCGTCGCGCCGCTGGACCTGAAACAGTACGATTTTCTTGCCCGTACGTACTTCTCTTTGGGTTACAGTTTGCTGAATGATGACCAGAAGGATCGGGCCCGGGTTTACCTGGAGAAGGCGCTGGAAGTTCCTTCCTCGATGGAGAAGATCAACAACAGGCTGACGGCTGAAGAGAAGAGACTCTGGCAGGGGGAGAAGCTGGAACCGACGCCGGAGATGAAGCTCAACCTCGGCGCCGCGTCCTACCTGCTGGGCAAGTTCGACCAGGCCGGCGGCCTGCTGGATGAAGCCGTTAAGGGCATTGGTAACGACAACAGCAAGGCGCAAGCCATGCTCTGGCTGGCCCTTGTGAAGGAGAAGCAAGGAAAACAGGCCGAGGCGAACGCCCTGGTCGAAGAGGCTAAAAAGCTCAACCCTGATTTCGAGCAGATCTACGATATCCTTAAGGGGTTACCTGTAATCGAATAGCACGATAGATACGCGACGAGCTTCCAGACATTATGCGTAAAACAGTAATCTAAAAGTGGGTCTCAGTTATGAAAGGGAGCCGGAAGACACTCGAATACGTTCCGCGCTGGCTGGTGGGCATAGGCGATGTCTTTCTGGTCAACGCCGGCTTCGCCCTGGCTTTTGTCATCCGCTTTGGACTCGACGTACCGCAGGTCAACGTCCGTCCCTTCATCGAAACCCTTCCGTGGGTATCGGGATTAACAGCCCTGTTGTTTCTGGGGCTGGGCCTCTACGAGAAACGGTTGAACGGGTTTTTCCCTGTCTTCAGGTCCCTGATTACCGGCGTCGTTTTAATTGTTTTGAGTGCAATGGTCCTGACCTTCTGGTTCCGCGAGTTCGCCTTCCCCCGCAGCGTACTGATCCTGGGCGGTTTCTGCCAGATCGTCCTGCTTGTTTTGTGGCGGTGGCTGGTGTGGCACGGGGATCGTTTGCTGTATGGCCAGAGGACGTTTGCCCTAATCGGTCCGGCGGCGGATGTCGAAACCATCGCGGGGAAGCTTTTGGAGCTGCCGAGAGATTCGGTCAGAATTGCGAAGGTAGTCGAGCTTAACGAGGGCCTCGATCTTAAGGCCGAACTTACGGGGATGGACGGCGTTTTGGTTGCGCCTTCCGTACCCCGGGAATTAAAGGCCGAAATTCTGAACGCCTGCATCGCCACGGGCCAAGAAGTCTACCTTGTGCCCGATTTATACGACGTGGCGGTGAGCAACGCCAGGGTTGGACAAATTGACGACCTGCCCGTGATGCAGATCCAGGACATTCGCCTGTCCGGTTTTCAGGCCTTTACAAAAAGGGGGCTTGACCTGGTCGCCGCTCTGGCCGGCTTGCTTGTTTTTGCTCCGGTTATGCTGGTAGCCGCCGTGCTGGTCGCCGTTACTTCCAAAGGTCCCGTGATTTACACCCAGCAGCGGGTGGGCCAGTTCGGCCGGGAGTTCTCCATCTATAAATTCCGCACCATGGTGGCCGACGCCGAAAAGGTGACCGGCCCCGTACTGGCGGCCGAAAACGACCCCCGCGTTACCCCGGTTGGACGATTCCTTCGCGCTACCCGGCTGGATGAGCTTCCCCAGTTATTCAATATCCTGAAGAGCGATATGAGCCTCGTCGGCCCGCGCCCGGAGCGTCCTTTTTTCGTGGAGCAGTTCGAGAAGGCCAATCCGGAGTATCGCTATCGTTATTTAGTTAAGCCCGGGATCACCGGCTTAGCGCAGGTTTACAGTCGTTACACTACATCGGCTGAGGACAAGCTCCGGTATGACCTCTATTACATTCGAAATTACTCTTTGCTGCTCGACCTGAGGATAATTCTTCAAACGATACCAATACTTCTTCACCCGGCAGCCTCACGAGGGAGTAAGGAAAGCACTGTGCAACGTTTTGCAGGTTTACTTGCGGAACAAGAAAAGCCTTCGACTTAACCATGTCTCAAAGGATGCATCACACGCGGAGGTGTGCGCATGAACCCCCATCAAGCTCACCCCGCCACACCTGTGGCCATGTTCACGAGCCTCTGGCGCAACCGCCGGCTCATCTGGCAGATGACCCGGCGCGAGGTCGTGGGCCGCTACCGCGGCTCGGTCATGGGCCTGGCCTGGTCGTTCTTCAACCCGGTGCTGATGCTCTTCGTCTACACCTTCGTCTTCTCCGTCGTGTTCAAGGCCCGCTGGGGCGTGGGCGGGGAGGAAAGCAAGGCCGACTTTGCCCTTATTCTTTTCGTGGGCATGATCGTGCACGGCCTCTTTGCCGAATGCATCAACCGCGCGCCGGGGTTGATCATTTCCAATGTGAATTACGTCAAAAAGGTGGTCTTTCCTCTAGAAATTCTGCCCTGGGTGGCCATGGGGTCGGCGCTCTTTTATAGCCTGGTGAGTGTGATTGTGTTGTTGCTGGCGCAGCTTATCGTCAACCAGTCCTTGCCGTGGACCAGCCTGCTTTTCCCGCTGGTATTGCTGCCCCTAGTCTTTGCCGGCATGGGCTTTGCCTGGTTTCTGGCGGCGCTGGGGGTTTTCGTGCGCGACATAGGGCAGATTACGGGTATTTTCACCACGGTGCTCTTGTTCCTTTCGCCCGTGTTCTATCCAATGTCGGCACTGCCGAAAGAATACCAAGGTTTGCTGCAGCTAAACCCGCTCACACTCATCATCGAAGAAAGTCGCAAGGTGCTGATCTTCGGCAGCCCGCCCGATTGGCCATCCCTGGGCATCGCCTTGCTGGCCGGCCTGGCCGTCGCCGCCGCCGGTTTCTGGTGGTTTCAGAAAACGCGAAAGGGGTTCGCGGATGTCCTCTGACGACATCGCTATCCGGGTCAATAATCTCTCCAAGTGCTACCTCATTTACGACCGGCCGCAGGACCGGCTCAGGCAATCGATTATTCCGCGCCTGCAAAGGCTCGTCGGCAGGCAGCCCAAAAACTACTTCCGGGAGTTCTGGGCGCTGCGGGACGTCTCATTCGAGGTCAAAAAAGGTGAAACCGTCGGCATCATCGGCCGCAACGGCTCGGGCAAATCCACCCTGCTACAGATCATCTGCGGCACCCTTACCCCGACCAGCGGCACGGTGGAAACTAGCGGTCGCATCGCAGCTCTTCTGGAGCTCGGCTCCGGCTTCAACCCGGAGTTCACGGGGCGCGAGAATGTATACATGAACGGCGCGGTGCTGGGCTTAAGCAAAGAGGAAATCGACGCCCGCTTCGACGATATCGCCGCTTTCGCCGATATCGGCGAGTTCATTGACCAACCGGTGAAGATGTACTCGAGCGGGATGTATGTGAGGTTGGCGTTTGCGGTGGCCATTAATGTTGATCCCGAGATATTGATTGTGGATGAAGCGTTATCTGTAGGCGACGAACTATTCCAGCGCAAATGCTTTTCCCGCATTGAAGCCATCCGTAACAACGGTGCTACAATTCTTTTCGTTTCCCACTCCGGTAGCACCATCGTCGAGCTATGTAACCGTGCTATACTGATGGATGCGGGTGAAAAACTGGCTATTGGTATCCCGAAACAAATCGTAGGACACTATCAAAAGTTGCTGTACGCCCCGGCGGACAAGCAAGAAGCTATCCGGGACCAGATTCGTCGAATGAACGAGCATCATGTGATTTCCGGGCAAAGCATCGTTCAGGGCGTGTTGCCGGCGTATAACGCATCATCGGAGGACAGACAGCTTTTGAAAGAGAGTTTTGATCCCTATCTCAAGCCTAATAGTACTATCGAATACGAATCTCATGGAGCCTATATCGAATCTCCGTCAATACTTACCTTGGCTGGAGAGCGGGTGAACAATTTGATACGCGGAAAAACCTATCGCTACACATATACAGTGCGATTTACGAAAGACGCGAGCAATGTGCGTTTCGGTATGCTGATCAAGACCATTTCTGGTGTCGAATTGGGTGGCGGGGTATCTGCCAACTCAATCAAAGACAGTTTAGCCTATGTGGAGGCGGGTTCCAGTTATCGAGTTGAGTTCCGCTTTCGATGTGCATTGAATCCAGGCGTATATTTCCTGAACGCAGGTGTGGTCGGCGACGTGAATGGTGCTGAAACCTATCTGCACCGCTTAATTGACATCGCCATGTTCAGGGTAATGCCAGATACAGAGAACTTGGCGACAGGTATAGTTGACTTTGGTTGCTTTCCAGAGCTTGAGCTCCAGGAGGCGCAGTGAAGTGACCATGAGACAAGCAAATGTTGAAATGAGTAACAAAAGATTGATCGTAGTTTTAGGAATGCATCGTAGTGGCACGTCTGCATTGGCTGGGTCTCTATCTATACTCGGTTGCGGCTTCGACCGTCGATTGGTCGAAGCGAGCAAAGGAGATAATCCGAAGGGCTATTGGGAGCCTATTGATGTTGTGGATATCAATAATCGGATTTTTTCTGCATTTCATATGAGCTATATGGATTATTGGCCATTGCCTTCGGGTTGGGAGGATATGCCGTCTGTATCTCAAGAGCGAGAGTGTGCCCGGTCTTGGCTTCAACGCATGTTTGATGAACATGACGTGGTCGTTATGAAAGATCCTCGGCTTTGCCGGACTCTGCCTTTATGGCGTCAGGCGCTTGAAGACATGGGAGCCGATGCCTATTATTTGCATGTATTTCGGCACCCTTTAGAGGTGGTGGCTTCATTGCGGAAGCGTGACGCCCGAATCCCCAAGTCATATGGACTGCTTGCATGGCTTGCGCATACGCTGGAGGCCCTTGAGCATAGTGTTTTGAACCGATCTGTTTTGGTGCAGTACCGTGCTCTTCTTGACGCGCCGACAGCTGTGTTGGCTCGGGTTGAACGGGTCCTTGGGATGAATTGGCCGATACATCCCGAGAAAAAGAGCTCTGAATTACGTACTTTTCTGGATGCTGGGCTTGCCCATCATTTCGCCAATAGCTTGCACTGTGATACACCATTGGAAGCATGGGCCATCGCAGTTTATGATTTACTTGCCGGTCATGAGCTTCGAACATTAGACGCGTCGTTTGCATATGAGTTGCAGGCAGTATCACAGCGTTTTGCAGGGGTGCATGAAATATGCCTCGATATGGCACGTGTCTTGGATAACGAGAAAAAGAATGCGGAGGCGCAAATTCGCTATCGTGATGCGCTAGTCGATGAGCTCCGGGCACAGCTAGATTCAGTTAAGAGTAACACCAACGCTCAGATTGCCTACCGGGACAAGCTTATATCTGAACTTGAGCATCGCCTTGCTGACGTGGAGTGCAACGCAAACGAGCAAATTGCATACCGGGATGCGCGTTTGGAGGAGCTGCGCCGAGAAATTGAGAAGCGGGACCGCCGATTGCAGTCCGCTCGTGCGATATTGAGCAGCCGCAGGGCACTGCTTATCCGTATATTTAGGCCAAGTGGGCTTGGTGAGATTGATGATGATAAGTAGCTCTGATGGAGTGCTGGTTACAGTTACCATCCTTACCAAGAATCCGGGGCCGATTTTCAGGGAGGTTTTGTCGGCGGTGCTGAGTCAAGAGACGACCTGGCCATACGAGGTTCTAGTAGTCGACTCTGGGTCGTCGGATGGCACAGTAGATTTTGTGCGTCAGCATTCGGGAGTGAGACTGGTAAAGATTAAGTCAGGTGACTTCGGGCATGGCAGGACGCGCAATC
The DNA here is from genome assembly GCF_052618305.1 of Desulforudis sp. DRI-14. The sequence continues at coordinate 37,528 of NZ_JBQXEZ010000005.1, forward strand.
TGGCAGTATCAATGGCGCGCGGCCAGTATGTTGCGATGCTCACGCATGACGCTAAGCCGGCGAATAACAAATGGCTCTCCAACCTTGTCAAACCACTCGAGGCCAACTTGTCTGTCGCTGGCGTATTTGGAAGACATATCGCCTATCCAAACCACACGCCTTGCACCAAGCGCGACATAGAACAGCACTTCAACCAGTTCCTTCAGTGGCCCGCAGTAATGGGCATCGAAGACCCTGAGCGATACGCTCGGGACCAAGGCTATCGGCAGGTGTTGCATTTCTTCTCAGATAACAATGCCTGCCTGCGTAAGGCGGTATGGGAGAAGATCCCCTATCCCGATGTCGACTTCGCTGAAGACCAGTTGTGGGCTAAGGCAATCATCGAGGCGGGATATAAGCGCGCATACGCTGATGACGCGGTTGTCTTCCATTCACATGATTATTCAGTTCGCGACACCTTGCGGCGCTCGTTTGACGAGTCGCGTGCGTTGAAGAGGTTGTTTGGCTACGATCTATGTCCTGGTTTCGGCTATGGCTGTTATCAGGTCTACGCAGGCACGTGTCGAGATTTGAAGTTCCTGATAAAGTCCGTTGGGCTACGCAAAGCGTTTGCCTCGATGTTCCGGACCTCGCTATTGCATGCCGCAAAGCAGGCAGGTTTTTACATTGGGCGCCATCAAGGACCGCTGGAGGGATTTTTCTTCCGGCTGTTTTCACTTGACGGCGCGAAGAAACGAAAATGAGGAGAAAAGAGATGCGACTGAAAACTCTGTGGCGAAAAGTATCTAACGTAATACGTACGGAGGGGTACGTTGCTCTTTTTACCCGTATACGGCGACGTCTAGTCCGCTGTCCCTGTAATGGATCCACCCAAGGAATTATTGAAATGCTCAGGAAAATTGACGTTATAGGTTTTTACGACTTTGTGCTGACGGAAGATGCAGGGATGCTCCAACCTGATTCTGGGACCGTCGAGCACAAGACTATCAATTGGCTTATTCCGGACTTCGGCATAGGTTCCGGTGGTCACCTAAATATCTTCCGCTACATCTTCCTGCTTGAGAAGAAAGGATACAAAAATACCATTTGCCTAGTGGGAAACCATCGACACGCGTCCCAAAACCAGGCTCGTGTACTGATCGCTAAACATTTCTTCCCATTGCAGGCTGATATTGTATTCGGTGTTGAAAATCTGCCTGCAGCAAGTTTCAGTTTTGCTACTAGCTGGATCACGGCCTATGCTCTTAAGGGTTTCGGTGCAACCCTGCACAAGCTTTATTTCGTGCAGGATTTCGAGCCCGCCTTCTATGCATACGGTAGCGAGTACGATTTTGCTGAGGAGACGTACAAGTTTGGCTTTAGAGGAGTATGCGCTGGTGATTGGTTGGCAAAGATGCTAGAGGCGAATTACGGCATGCAATGCCATTCGCTCGGCTTTTCATTCGACCGTAATCTATACCGCCAAACTCCCCGCAGAGACCCGAACATCCGCAGAGTGTTTTGTTACTGTCGACCGCCGACACCTCGCCGCGGCCTGGAGACGGCTCTGCTTGCGCTGAACCTTGTCGGTCAGCGGTTGCCGGATGTGGAATTCATCTTCGCCGGCTGGGATATGGGAGATTACTATTTCCCACATAAGCATCTCAACGCCGGCGTTCTTTCCCTAGAGGAATTACCTGTCCTTTACAGCCAGTGTGATGTGGGGCTGGTGATTTCCTTTACCAACTTGTCCTTGCTTCCACTCGAATTGATGGCGTGCGGATGCGTGGTCGTATCAAATCGAGGGCCTAACACGGAGTGGCTGCTAAATGACTCAAACAGCGTTTTGGTAGAATCGTCACCGCGGGCAATCGCCGATGCCATTGTGAGGGTGCTCGAAGATACTCGGCTTCGCGTTGAATTGGCCGATCGTGCTAAATCGTTTGCATATTCAACAAGCTGGGAGACCGAGTGTGATCGGCTGGTCAAAATACTTGAGACTCTGGCCGAATAAAGAAGAGCCTTGTGTGCGATGCCGGTGGCTTCATAGATAGGTGCTTTTGGCATATATCTGCTGCAATGTTCAGTGCAGATTAGGGGGAACCACCCCTTTGAATACATCATCGATCACAATGGTGGTCCGGGTACGGACTCGCTGTTGCTGTCGATCCAAGGAGACTTAAAATGAACAAGCCGCTGCGTTGTCTTGTATTGGGCGGACGTGGGTTCATTGGATCGCATCTCGTGGATGCGCTGTTGGCCAAAGGCTATCGCGTGCGCTGCTTCGACCGACCGCGTTTAATACGTCTGGGGGAATCTCATTCATCAGATCCAAATTTTGAATTGTTCGAGGGCGATTTTATGAGTGAGGCGGATGTCGCGAACGCCCTGGAGGGATGCGATATTTGCTATCACCTCATATCGACAACCCTTCCGAAATCCTCAAATGACGACCCTGTATTCGATGTAGAAAGCAACCTCTTGGGTACGGTGCGGTTGCTAACTCATGCTGTGAAAGCTGGCGTAAAGAAAGTTGTTTTCGTTTCGTCAGGGGGGACGGTTTACGGGATTCCAATGCAGATTCCGATTCCAGAAACCCATCCGAACAACCCCATTTGTTCGTACGGAATTACCAAGCTTGCGATAGAAAAATACCTTGGTCTTTTCCACCACCTACATGGTCTTGATTACACGGTTCTGCGCATTGCCAATCCTTTCGGGGAAAAGCAGCGAATAAATGCTAGTCAGGGTGCGGTTGCAGTTTTTCTTGGCAAGGCATTGCGGGGGGAAATGATTGAAATCTGGGGGGACGGGACGGTCATTCGCGACTATGTGTATATCAGTGATGTTATCGCGGCCTTGCTTGCTGTGCTTGAATACAAGGGTCCGGAACATATATTCAATATAGGCTCTGGACGAGGTTTGAGCTTGAATGATGTGCTTGACGCCATTGAAAGGGTAACCGGACGGCCGACGCTGCGCCGCTATCTCTCCGGACGCCCGTTTGATGTTCCCACAAATGTGTTGTGTATTGAACGTGCAAAGCTAGAGCTCGGATGGTTTCCGCGCGTTGACTTTGAAGATGGTCTGGCACGTTTTGCCAAGTGGCTTAAACAGAACACTAGTGCTGATTGAAAAATGGCGGATTTAATGACCACAACCGTCATTATTATCAACTGGAACGGCGGGGAGTTCCTGGCTGAATGCCTGCGGCACCTTGAGCGACAGACTGTGCGACCTGATCGGGTGCTGGTAGTGGATAACGCCAGTTCTGATAACTCCGTCGCTAGCGCTGAGGCATTCACCAATGTTACCGTGCGCAGATTGAATGCCAATCTTGGTTTCGCTGGCGGAAATAACCGGGCTTTGGCTGAATGCGACACTGAGTTTGTGGCATTGCTCAACCCGGACGCTTTTCCCGATCCGGAGTGGTTGGAGCGTCTTCTTGCAGCCGCTGGTGCATACCCGGAGGTAGCTGCGTTTGGCTCCCGTCAGTTGTGTTTTGAAGATACCGGGATTTTGGATGGTATAGGTGATATTTACCATATGAGCGGACTGGTTTGGCGTAATCGACATGGGAAACGACAGCGAGCAGAAGACTTAGTCCCACGAGAGATATTTTCACCTTGTGCGGCTGCGGCCTTGTATCGGCGGCAGGCTTTGGTGGATATAGGCGGGTTCGACGAGGCCTTTTTTTGCTATGTAGAGGATGTTGATTTGGGCTTTCGCTTGCGTTTAGCAGGGCACAAAGCCATGTATGTGCCGGAAGCGGTGGTCCGCCATGTGGGCTCAGCAACCACGGGTGGGCAGGGAAGCGATTTTTCAGTCTATCACGGGCATCGCAATCTGGTTTGGACCTTTGTCAAAAATATGCCGGGGGTCTTGTTTTGGTTACTGCTGCCTCTTCATTTGCTTCTGAACCTGGTCACGATTGGTATGTACATAGCCCGTGGGCAAGGCGGTATGATCTTTCGTGCCAAGAAAGACGCAGTTAAAGGATTGCCGCAGGTGTGGTCGAAGCGCAAGCAGATTCAGGCTAGCCGAATCGCTACGGTACGAGATATCTGGCGAATCTTGGATAAACGACTAATTCCCAGTAAATATAATCGTTAAGTATGATGGAAAATGTAGATGGTTGTTAAGGATGAACGTACGGATAGGCCGCTGGTATCAGTTATTCTGCGGAGCCCGATTAAATGAGTTTTTATGGATTGAATGATATAGTAATAGAACAATAATATCTGGGGAGTCTGAGTGTGTGAGTTCTTTTAGATTATCTGCGCCTGAATCAGAGAGCATTAAAATCACCCGGACGTGGTCGTCGGAGCTAATAGACCAGTGATGCTTTATTCCAGTTATTGTATCGATGCGGTGGAAACCCAGGATCTGTCTCAGCCTCCGGATATTGACAAGCAGGCTCGCGCTGCCCTGAAGCGCCAGAAGCCACGTTGTGTGTGGTTTACCGGGCTTTCGGGCGCCGGCAAGACCACCATCGCCAACCTGCTGGAAAAACGCCTGCACGACGAGGGCAAGCACACTTATGTCCTTGATGGGGACAATGTGCGCTACGGCCTTAACCACGACCTGGGCTTCACCGAAGCCGACCGGGTGGAGAACATCCGCCGCGTGGCCGAAGTGGCCAGGTTGATGGTGGATGCAGGATTGATTGTGCTGGTGGCTTTGATCTCACCCTTCCGGGCTGAACGCCAATTTGCCCGGGGGTTGTTTGCCGAAGGTGAATTCGTCGAGGTGTTTGTCGATGCCCCTCTCGAAGAGTGCGAAAAGCGCGATCCGAAAGGCCTGTATGCCAGGGCGCGGCGGGGGGAGATCAAGAACTTTACCGGCATCGACAGCGTCTACGAGCCGCCCGAATCGCCCGAGATACACCTGCGCACGGCCGAAACCAGTCCGGAAGACTGCGTCGAAACTATTCTGCAGTATTTGAGGTGAGGCATGGACGTCACGCTGATGACCGCCGGTAGTGTAATTGTCTTAGCCAAGAAGAGATTGACTTTCCTGCGCGATTAGAGTACTGTGACCGTAAATTTCAGACAGAAGAGCGCTCCTTACGCCGGTCGACGCTTCCGGCGAAGCTTGATGAACAGAGGCGGTACTACAAATGGCTTTTGCGTTTACTTGCCTGGAAATCCCGGATGTAGTATTAGTTGAGCCGAAAGTCTTTAGTGACAGTCGCGGGTTTTTCGTTGAAACTTATACCTATAAGGATTTTGCCGGTTGTGGGATCACTAATCAGTTCGTGCAGGACAATCATTCTCTGTCGCAGGGGCCTGTGCTTCGGGGTTTGCACTACCAGAAGGAGCCCATGGCCCAGGCGAAGCTGGTGCGCTGTATACGTGGGGCTATCTTTGACGTGGCGGTGGACATCCGCCGGGGTTCTCTGACCTACGGGAAATGGGTGGGGGTGGAGCTTTCGGCGGAGAACAAGCGCCAGCTCTACATTCCGCGCGGCTTTGCCCACGGGTTCTGTGTACTGACGGACATTGCCGAGGTATTGTACAAGGTGGATAATTATTATTCGCCGGAGCATGACCGGGGGATTATCTATAACGACTCCGATATAGGCATTACCTGGCCGGTGACTGTACCAATACTCTCGCCGAAGGACGCCCGGCACCCGCGCCTTAAGGACGCGGACAACAACTTTGTGTATACGCCTGATGAGGAGGGGTAGCTTGAAGGCTCTGGTTCTGGCCGGCGGGAAGGGGACGCGGCTTAGGCCCCTGACCTATACCACGGCGAAGCAGCTCATCCCGGTGGCGAATAAGCCCATCCTGCACTTCGTCCTGGAGCAGATCGCGGCGGCGGGGATCGAGGACGTGGGGGTGATCATTTCGCCCGAGACCGGCGGCATGGTGCGGGATGCTCTCGGCGACGGGGCGCGGTTTGGCCTGCGGCTGACCTTCATCGTGCAGGACGAGCCCCTGGGCTTGGCGCACGCGGTCAAAACGGCCCGCCCCTTTCTGGAGGACGAGCCTTTCCTGATGTTCCTGGGCGACAACCTGGTGCAGGGCGGGGTGGCCCCGCTGGCGGCCGATTTCCGGCGGGATACTTCCACGTCGATTATTCAGTTGAAGACGGTTCCCGACCCCCGGGCCTTCGGGGTGGCGGTGCTGAACGGCGACGGCCGGGTAGCGCGGCTGGTGGAGAAACCAAGGGAATTCATTTCCGACCTGGCGCTGGTGGGCATTTACGCCTTTTCTCCCGCCATCCACGCGGCCATCGAGCGCATTAAGCCATCCTGGCGCGGGGAGCTGGAGATCACCGACGCCATCCAGGAGTTGATCAACATGGGCCACGCGGTAGCACCGCGCCTGCTGGAGGGCTGGTGGCTGGACACCGGGAAGAAGGACGATATCTTGGAGGCGAACCGGGTAGTGCTGGACGAGTTCACTCGCCGCCGGGTCGAGGGCACGGTGGACGAGGCCTCGCAGGTCGTGGGCCGGGTGGAGATCGAGGCCGGCGCCGTGGTGGAGAGGAGCGTCATCCGGGGGCCGGCGGTGGTGGGGGCCGGGGCCAGGATTGCCGACAGCTTCATCGGTCCCTACACGGCCATCGGCCGGGGAACAGCCGTAGAGAACTGCAGCGTGGAACACTCGGTGATCCTGGATAACTGCCGGCTGCGGGCGGTGCACCACATCGAGGACAGCCTCATCGGCTCAGGTGCGCGCCTGACGCGGGACGGCGGCCACCGGCGCTCACTGCGCTTCTTTATAGGCGACGAGTGCGAGATTACCTTGGGCTAGCGGAGGTTTGCGTCTATGCATGTGCTGGTGACGGGTGCTCACGGGATGCTCGGACGGGCGGTGGCTGCGGAGGCCGAGGCCCGCGGATGGGTCTTGGTTCCCCTGGGCCGTACCGACCTGGACATCACGGACTTGACGGCCGTGAGATCGACCCTACGGGAGCACCGGCCCGAGGTAGTAGTGAATTGTGCCGCCTATACCGATGTTGACGGGGCGGAGGAGCACCGGGAACGTGCCTTCCTGGTCAACGGCCTGGGTCCGCGGAATCTGGCCCTGGCCTGCCGGGAGATGAACGCGGAACTACTGCACGTTAGCACTGACTACATCTTTGACGGCCGGAAGGACGGGCCGTACGGGGTTTACGACGACCCGTGTCCGGTCAACGTTTACGGGGCCAGCAAACTGTGGGGGGAGCGGGCGGTAACTTCCCTGACGGCGCGCTTCTACATTGTGCGCGTGAGTTGGCTTTTTGCGCCCTGGGGCAAGAACTTCGTGGCCACCATGCTGCGCCTGGGGAGGGAGCGGGAACGCCTGCGCGTGGTCGATGACCAGTACGGCTGCCCGACCTATGCGCCGGATCTGGCACGGTTGCTTCTGGATCTTATTGCAACACGTTGCTACGGGGTTTACCACGCGACCAACCAGGGGGTGACGATCTGGTACGGCTTCGCCCGGGCCATAATGAAGCAGGCCGGGCTACCGGCGAGGGTTGAGCCCTGTACCTCGGCGGACTTTCCGCGTCCAGCGAGGCGGCCAGCCAACTCGGTCTTGGATCCCTTCCCCCTGCGGGAAACGGTGGGCTATCTGTTGCCGTACTGGGAGGACGCGCTCGAGCGCTGTCTAAAGGAGATGCGCAAGGAGGGACTGCTGTGAGGCTGCTAGTTACCGGGGGTGCCGGGTTTATCGGCTCCAACTTTATCCGCCACGTGTTGCACGAATATCCGGACTGGAAGATCACAAACCTGGACAAGCTGACCTACGCCGGGAACCCGGAGAACCTACGCGAGGTTGAAGACAACCCACGGTATACCTTTGTCCGCGGGGACATCGCGGACCGGGAAACCGTAGCCGGCCTTGTTGCCGGCGGCGGCTTCGACGCGGTAGTGAACTTCGCCGCCGAGTCCCACGTAGACCGGAGCATTCTAGACGCCGGGCCGTTCATCGAAACCAACATCCGGGGTACGCAGGTGCTGCTGGAGGCTGCGCGACAGTACGGGGTGCGCGTGTTCCTCCAGGTGTCTACCGACGAGGTGTACGGTTCCCTGGGGCCGGACGATCCGCCGTTCACCGAGGAGCACCCCCTGAAACCGAACAGCCCCTACTCGGCAAGCAAGGCATCAGCCGATCTCTTATGTAGGGCCTATTACGCAACCTATAATGTGCCGGTTATTATTACCAGGTGTTCAAACAACTACGGACCCTATCAATTCCCTGAGAAACTCATCCCACTAATGATTGTGAACGCCTTAAATGACAAGCCACTTCCGGTATATGGTGATGGCTTGAACATCAGAGACTGGATTTATGTTGAAGACCACTGCCGGGGAATTATTGCTGCTCTTCAAAAAGGCAAGCCCGGGGGAGTGTATAATTTTGGTGGTAACGCTGAGCGGACAAACCTTGAGGTTGTAAGAACACTTTTGACGATCCTCCATAAACGAGACAACTTGATTAAATTCGTAGCAGATCGCCCGGGGCATGATCGCCGGTATGCGATGGATATTAGTAAGGCTAAAAGAGAACTGGGGTGGCGTCCCGAGTGGAATTTTGAAGATGGGGTGGAAGCTACAGTACGGTGGTACGTTGAACATCCCGAATGGGTGGAGCGTATTTGTGATGGTGCACACCGACGTTTTGCTCAGGACCAACGTTAGGTGGCTACTATGCCTAAGTTATGGTCGATTATACTTAACTGGAACAACTATGACGATGCTGTTGAAAGTATAAGGTCCCTTCTTGGTTCCACCTTGGCAACCGAGATAGTTCTTGTGGACAACGGTTCAACTGATGGTTCATACGAACGTCTACAAGAACACTTCGCGGGCTACCATATCTATTTTATTAGGAATAAGGCAAATTATGGGTTTGCACGAGGCGTTAACATCGGTATCAAATTTGCGCTCTCTAAAGGGGCTGAATATATCTTTCTCTTAAATAATGACGCAGTGGTAAGTGTGACCTGCCTAGAGCGTCTGTATGTAGCGTTACAGGAAAATGATCGTGCAGGTATGGCGGGGCCAAGAATCTACTATTATTCGTGTCCTAATAAAGTATGGCAAGGAGGCGGCTACTTCAACAAAGTCAAGAGTGGAGTTGTAGTTCCGGATAAGAACAAGTTGGACGACGACTTGAAGGTTTGCAGTACTGAAGTAACGTTTTTGACTGGATGTGCAATGCTTATTAAACAAGAAGTCTTCCAAAGAGTTGGGTTTTTCGACGAGGACTACTACTTTTACTATGAGGATGTTGATTTCTGCCTCCGAACAATCAGGATGGGGTTTAAGCTTCTCTATGTTCCCACAGCCAAGGCGTGGCATAAGATTGAGGACATTGCACGTGATAGATCATCACCTTTTGTGATGTACCACCTTAGTTGTGGTCACTTTCTAATGCTTAGAAAAAACTTTTCAACCCCGTATGTTCTATACGGTTTGGCGGTTTACGTCTGTTTCTATCTTCCTTATCGAATACTACAAATAATTATAGGAACCCGTTCTTGTCAATCCCTAGCAGCATGCATAAGAGGTACGCTTAAAGGCTTAGTTAGGAGACTATGATCAGAGGTCTTAATTATGCTGCGGTTGATGGGTTAGACAGCTACCTCGGTGATTATTTAAAGAGTGGAACCCTTTCGCTTGCGATACGGTGAGTATCGATATTGTTTGCGGTATGGTTATCTACTTTTTGTCCGGCTTACTCCTCCGTCTTGATGAGCTTTTGAACATCCTTAACCTTTCCCGTCAAGTTGTCTACACCGCTACTCAGCCACCGCAGTAAGTAGTAAGATACAGTTGCGTTGAAGTGGGAAAGGTAAGGGCAGAAAAAACCCCTTAGGAATTAGGGATCATTTGTGGTAAGTGTAATCATACCCGTGTTTAATGAAGAAAAGCATATTACAGGCGTTCTTAAGGGTCTGTTCAGGCAGGACTGGATCCAGGAGTACGAGATAGTTCTCGTTGATGGTCAGTCTGAAGATGGCACGCTCCCCATAATTGCAGACACTTCTAGAGACGCTCCTGCGCACTGCAAAATCCGGGTTCTATCCAACCCTAAGCGGCATATTCCCATCTCTCTTAACCTTGCTTGCCGTGAGGCGAGAGGGGAAATCATAATCCGTTTGGATGGACATACCTATCCGCCGTCTGACTACGTTTCACGATCAGTGCGAGCTTTGGAAGCCGTTAAGTACAAGGGTATAGTAGGGGGTAGGTGGGATATCGTACCAGCCGGCTCCAGTGCATGTGCAAAAGCAATTGCAGCGGCTGTAAGCCATCCGGCCGGAATTGGCAACCCAGCTTACAGGACTCACAGAGGAAGCGAACAGGGGTTAATTACAGTTGATACAGTTCCTTTCGGGGCATATCCCAGACACTTATGGGAAGAACTTGGCGGTTATGACGAGGCAATGCTTGCAAACGAGGATTATGACTTCATCTGGCGTGCACGGCAAAAGGGGTATTCAGCATATTTAGATCCAAATCTTGTTTTGCAATATGTGGCCAGAGGTAATCTTAAACTGTTGTGGAAGCAGTATTTTCGCTATGGTTACTGGGTATCACATTTTCTTGTTAAACATAGAGTAGTACCCACACCGCGTAAGTTAGCTCCGCTTAGCTTGCTGGCTTCTGTTGTGGTCTCAATGCTTATTTCTCCCTGGCTAGGATTTACCTTAATTGGAACCTACCTTTGTGCTTTAGCGGTTGTTGCCGGATTCGAGGCACTAAAAGGAACCATCCCTGTTCGCGCGATTCCTAGCTTTGCCGGCAGTTTGGCTACGCTGCATTGGGCATACGGGTTAGGTAACTTGGTAGGACTTCCCGCTGCTTTAGGACGATTATGTAGGCGATCATGTTAAGGGAAGATTGGTGCCGGGCAGTGCGGCTGAGCAAGGTTGCGTCATATAGCGGGTGCGACTCCCGCCGGAGACTTTGGCGCTTCGTTTTCGAACTGCAAAAAAAGGCCCTGGAGTGGCGGGGGGACTGAAGCTTTGGGGTGAGGTTTCGATTCAGATTTCGACAAGACTGATCGCGGCCGGAAAACTCCGCGGGAGGTCTTGAAATAAAGACGAAACGACCGTGCAGAATACGGCCATCGTCCCGCTGGGCGTGGAGATAAGCTGATGCGCTTTATAGTTGACGAATGTACCGGTCCTGCGGTAGCTCGATGGCTGAGGGATCAAGGCAGCCCTTAGCTCGAATGGCTCCGTTATCGGTTGCGTGCCAGGGATGGTCAGGAATTCATGTAGTTCCTTAATGGCGACGGGCTTTACATCGATTGCCGGTTCTTCACGCCGGGCATCCTCAACGGAGAGAATAGCTTCGCGAAGCTTCGAGATGGCTTGGGATTGCGATTCGCCTTGGGCTACAATCCCGTTTCCCAGGCACAGTGCCACCCAGTAATCCGGCGTTTCCCCTGAGGACAATAGTGTACAAGTCCATTCTAATCAGACCCTCCGGATTGTCTTTGGTTCTATCATACTTCTGGCATAGTCCTGGTGCAACTTCAGCACGCCTTGTAAGGCAAACCGTCGTGCGGGTTTACGAAAAACAGGCAGCCTGGCGGTGCGCTGCAGGGACCTGGACGGCCTTGGAGTGGTACCGGCGGCAATCGGACGAGTACGGGGGCCAAGGGCATAGCGGGCGGACACGGAGGTCCGCCCCGACCTTATGGAGGAGCGGAAGGTTTGAACGGTAGGCAGGTGGCAGGGGCGGCGGTGGTCACCGTCATCCTGATCGTCAGCAAGATACTGGGTTTCGGACGGGAGGGGGCGCTGGACGGCGGGGCGTGGGCGTCGTTGTTCGCGGGGCGGATCGCCGGCGTGCTCGGCGGCGGGCGCTGGGGGACTTCGCGGCGGCGGGCGTGAAGCTCATCGGGCTGATCACCTTCGGCGGGGCGGTGTACGCGGCGCTGTGCCGGGCGCTGCGGGTGCGGCACCTAGAGTTTTTCGTGCGTTTGGCGCATAGGAAAGCGGGTTAGATATGGATATGGTAGCCCTAAGGGGTTTCAACCCGTGCTTGAGAAAAGACGAAAAGAATGATGATATGCCTTACTTGCTATTACATAGAAGAAAATGGCGGTCAGTAGTAGCCATATTTTTCTTTTTCTAAGAAGGTTTTTCCTAATCTCAAGCGAATTACATCTATTGTAATTATATTAGGGAGGTTAGGGTTTTAACGTGGAAGGATTTCGGTCCCGTGACGTGATTCGATTGGTAGGCATTACTTACCGACAATTAGATTATTGGGACAGAAGCGGATTTATTAAGCCAACTCTAGTTGAGGCCAACGGCCAAGGCACAGAACGACTGTACAGCTTTCGAGATTTAGTGTGCTTAAAAGCCGCAAAGCGTTTGAAAGAAAGCGGTGTAAGCCTCCAGAAGATTAGAAAAAGCCTTGCTTATCTACACAAGTATCTGCCGGATGGAACCCTACCTTTAGCCGAGATGGTTTTCCTAACTGATGGACAAACCCTTTTCGTTCTGACCACAGACCCTATTATTATGGTAGATACTCTCCGTCGGGGTCAGTTAGTATGGAACGTTAACATAGGTCAGTTATTTAATGAAGTTTACAAACAGATGAGTCACCGGCAGAAGCCTGAAGGTCAGACTGTAGAGGGGTTGTCCTGTGGGTGATGTTTATGTTAGAGATCCGATTCACGGGATGATTAAGCTTAACAGTAGAGAAGCAGCTTTGATAAAGCATGAGGCATTTCAACGCTTAAATAGAATTCGTCAGTTGGCAATGACGTACAAGGTCTATCCCGGTGCCACTCATACACGTTTTGAACACAGCCTCGGCGTAATGCATATTGTTGGTCAAATGATGGAGCGCCTGCGTCAGCGTGACCTTATACGTAAGCACTTTAACCCAGATGAATACGATCGTCTTACCCAACTTGTAAGATTAGCAGCTTTACTGCATGATGTGGGGCATGCGCCTTTTTCGCATGGCGGTGAGGAGTGCTTTGCTTCCAATCTTAAGCATGAACACTACTCGGTCGCTGTTATTCGCGAGTGTTTTGGCCCCATTATCAATGAGTATTTCCCTGAGATCGAGATTGAAGAAATCATTGCGCTTCTAGAAGGTTTACCTTTAGGGACAGATAAGGTTTTTCTAGGGAAGCTTATCAGCGGGGAAATGGACGCAGATAAACTTGATTATCTTCTAAGGGATTCGTACTATTGCGGCGTACACTATGGAAAGTATGACCTGCACCGTATTTTGGATACTATTACCGTTATTCCAGCGCGAGAAAACAGTAGCGGAGAGCTAAACGAGGAAGACCAAGAGATCGGTGTCTGGCTTCTGGGTGTAGATTCTGATGGGATTCAGGTGGTTGAGGAGTTGATCTTTGCCCGGTACTGGATGTTCATTCAGGTGTATTTCCATAAAACTAGGCGTATCTATGATTATTACCTTTCGTGTTTCTTGAAGGATTGGTTGTCAGATATAGGGTGCAGCGCAGTCTTTCCACTTCCGGACGATTTGGAAAACTACCTGGCGTTTGACGATAGTACTGTTCTTGAGGCAATTAAGTCTAAACGTAAGGATAACGAATGGGCGCGTAGGATTTACGAACGCGACCACTTATCAGAAGCGTTTGTAACGTCGCCTCATCATGCCGGGCTGGAAAGCTACTACGTAATTTCTGAATTAAAGAATATGTTTGAAGAGACCTTTGGCCCAGATTGCTTTGTGGACGACCGTGCAAGAAAGCTCCCAACAAATCCCTTATTTAATCTTAAGAAGTTTGAAGATGATGAAGAAGATAGTAAAAAACACCGTTTCGGCAGCATTACCGTACAGGATAAACATTATCCAGAAAAATATCAGTCAATCTTTGAATTATCACTGCCGCTAAAACTATTATCTCAGAAGTATATCAACATCGTCCGTTTCTATGTGCCGAGAGAACGGAAGAAGGAAGCTTCTGAGTGGTGTCATCAGCATTACGAACAAATAAAGTCTAAAGTTAAGAAAATTGAAGAAGGGTGGAGTTAATGTGGATTTAGCTTTACCGCTGGCTTTTGTTGCTTCCCACCAGCCGATACGTGGAAAGAAAGCTTTTCAAAAATTAGCTTATTTCAGTTATCAGCTAGGATTACCAGTTAAGTGCTCATTTAGTATGTACCTTTATGGCCCTTATAGTGATGAGGTAGCCATAACACATTCGGACATGATTGCCACAGGTCTGCTTTTTGAGAAAGACGGCTATATGTTGGTCAAGGGAACATTTCTGGATAAGTACCTTGAAAAACATTCTGAAGAGATTAGGCGTTACCGTGCACAGTTGGAGACTTTAGAAACACGCTTTGGCGGTATGTCCCCCCGTATGCTGGAGCTATACGCCACCACCCATTTCCTAGCTTCCTCTGCCCTACGTGTTGGCAAAACGGTTGGAAAGGAAGAGGTGATAAGAGAGGTCCGTAGGGCTAAGGGCAGCAAATTCGCTCCAGAAGAAATTGGCAGAGCTTTTGACAATTTGATGGCGTGGGATTTATTCAAGAAAGAGTTTAAGAAAGGTAATTCACTAATCAGTTAGTGGGAAGGAAGAGTTGGTGATAGAAGAGACGCGGTGTCGGGCACTTATCAACTTGTTGGAGAGCACTTAAGATCTCCCGCGACAGGCTTATAAATGGTGTCTTAAGGGCAAAGTCATTTCCACCCATGCCTTTCAATCGTCCGAGGAATTGCTTTGTGTCCTGAACGATTCTGGGCGATGGTGAGCTTCAAAAGAAAAAAACGGCAGTTGCTTGCCGGATTGAGGTTAAACGGAGGCATGGTTAATGGCCAAGACAGTCTGGCACACAACGGAAGTTGGGCAAGTCTTAAAGGAACTGGAGACCGACCTTGAAGGAGGGTTGACTCTCGAAGAAGCCAAGAGCCGCCTGGAAAGGCATGGTCCAAATGAGTTGCGGGAGAGAAAGAAGAAGACGCCTTTCATAATGTTCCTTGACCAGTTCAAGGACTTTATGATCATTATCCTCATCGCCGCTGCCGTTATCTCGGGGGTTATCGGCGAACCCGCAGACACCATCGCCATAATTGTGATTGTGATCCTCAATGCCGTTATCGGCTTCGTTCAGGAATACAGAGCGGAAAAGGCGATGGCCGCACTGAAAAAAATGGCCGCGCCAACCGCAACGGTCATAAGGGGCGGGGTACCGATAAGCATTCCCGCAGCGCAACTAGTCCCCGGCGATCTCGTAATCTTCGAAGCAGGAAAGATCGTACCCGCGGATATGCGGCTTATAGAGGCTGCTCAACTTAGGGTGGAAGAGGCAGCCCTTACGGGAGAATCGGTACCTGTGGAAAAGCACACTGAGAGATTGCCCCACAAAACGCTTCCCGTGGGAGACAGAAAGAATATGGTCTACAAAGGTACCATCATCTCCTACGGAAGGGGTGCAGGGGTCGTGGTCGCTACCGGTCAAGAGACCGAACTCGGTAGGATTGCCACCATGCTCCAGGAGGAGGAAGAGGTAAAAACACCCCTTCAAAAAAGGCTTGCTAAGTTCGGCCAAAAACTCGCCCTTGCCGTCCTTGTCATCTGCGCCACCGTTTTCGGTCTCGGTCTTCTTAGAGGAGAGCCGCCCATCCTTATGTTTCTTACCGCAGTTTCCCTCGCCGTCGCGGCAATACCAGAAGCGCTTCCCGCCGTGGTGACGATTTCGCTCGCCCTCGGTGCCAAGAAAATGGTCAGGCAAGCCGCCCTGATAAGGAAACTGCCTGCAGTGGAAACCTTGGGCTCCGTCACCTATATCTGCTCCGATAAGACGGGGACACTCACCCAGAATAAAATGACCGTCGAAGAGGTTTTTGTAAACGGAGAATCAATCCGGAGTTTGGAGCTGAGGGCAAAGAGCTTAAAAGAGTACACCCCGCCCGCCGGCGACTCGCCACACGCAATCTTTTTCAGAGCTGCGGCTTTGAATAACGACGTCGAGCCCGACGCCGAAGGGAAGGTCATCGGCGACCCCACGGAAATCGCCCTGTACAATATCGCTAAGGACAATGGTTTTGATAAAAGTGAACTCGAAAAGGAACTGCCGCGGGTCGCCGAAATCCCTTTTGACTCCGAGAGAAAGTGTATGACTACCTTTCACCAGCTCCCCCTTTCCGAAGGCGGGGGATTCGTTTCCTTTACCAAGGGAGCGCTGGACGTCCTGATCGAGAAGTCGGACAATGTCTTGACTTCCGAAGGTTTAAGGCCTGTAGACGTGAAGAAATTCTTACGCGTAAACGATAAGATGGCGGGTAACGGATTGCGAATATTAGCAATAGCCACGAAAAGGTGGGATAAGCTCCCGGAAGTTATCTCTTCCGAAAATGCGGAAACGGGGCTTACCTTTGTGGGTCTGGTGGGTATTGTGGATCCCCCGCGACCAGAGGCAGAGGAGGCGGTCTCTTTATGCAAGACCGCAGGTATCATCCCGGTGATGATCACGGGAGACCATCCTATCACCGCAAAAGCGATCGCTAAAAGGCTCGGCATTCTGGAAGATGATGCCAAAGCGATAATTACCGGAAGGGAACTTGAAAAATTACCCTTAGAGGAGTTCGAGAAAAAGGTTGAGGATATAAGAGTCTACGCAAGGGTTGCCCCGGAGCAGAAACTGAAGATCGTGAAAGCGCTTCAGGACAAGGGCCAGTTCGTCGCCATGACCGGCGACGGGGTCAACGACGCGCCGGCACTCAAAAGAGCCGATATTGGGGTTGCTATGGGCATTGCCGGAACGGACGTAGCGAAAGAGGCGGCCCATATGATCCTCCTTGACGATAATTTCTCCACCATTATTAAGGCCGTCAAAGCGGGAAGGAGAATCTTTGACAATATCCGCAAGTTCATCAAATATACGATGACCAGCAACTCCGGGGAGATATGGACAATCGTCCTTGCGCCATTTTTCGGCCTTCCTATTCCGCTTCTGCCGATTCATATTCTTTGGATTAACCTTGTCACCGACGGTCTGCCCGGACTGGCCCTCGCCGCAGAACCGGCGGAAAAGGAAATTATGAAGCGCCCCCCCCGGCACCCCCAGGAAAGCATATTTGCTCACGGTCTCGGTGCCCACATAATCTGGGTAGGGCTCCTGATGGGTTTTGTATCTTTATTCACCCAGGCGTGGTCCATCAAAACGGGATACGCCTGCTGGCAGACTATGGTTTTCACGGTTTTGTGCCTCAGCCAGTTGGGTCACGTACTCGCCATCAGATCCGAAAAGGAATCCCTCTTTACCCAGGGGCTACTCTCAAACAAGCCCTTGTTAGGAGCAATTCTGCTCACTTTTCTCCTGCAGATGGCGACCATATACGTGCCGTTTCTGAATCCGATCTTTAAGACGACACCCTTAACGCCGGGCGAATTGGCTGTTGCCCTTGCCTTCTCGTGCGTAGTTTTCTTTGCGGTGGAGGCGGAGAAGCTATTTAAGAGAAAAAGGCATGAGCTTCTAAGATCGGATTAAGCGCCAATCCGCCCCTGATCCCGCGCTTGAAGAAGGGCTAACCGGAAGTTTGCAGGAAAAGTTTAAAACTGCAGTGAAGATAAATTAAAAAAAGACTGGTGGGAGGTCGTAAGCAAATGGGAAGCGTAAAAGACCTGGTGGTCCTGAAAGAACCCGCAGCTACCGAGACGGGAACGGGACGTTTCATCTTCTCCGACCGTTACTCCATATTCGACTGGGGAGAAATGCCCGACCATATAATGGAAAAAGGGAAGGCGATCTGCCTTGTATCTGCCTACTTCTTCGAAAGACTCGGCGAATTAGGAATAAAGACCCATTACCTGGGGGTGGTGGAGGACGGCGTAGTAAAAAGACTGAGCGATTTGCAAAAACCATCGGATACAATGGAGGTCAAACTGCTCAGGGTGATAAAACCCAAGATACATGGAAACTTCTATGATTATTCTGCATACCAAAGGGAGCGAGGCAACTTTCTTATTCCCTTGGAGATCATCTACCGGAACTCTTTGCCGGAGGGCTCCTCGGTTTTTAAAAGATTAAAAGAGGGCAGTTTGCAGTTGGCCGATCTCGGTTTGCAGCAGGCGCCCAAACCGGGACAGGTCCTGCAAAAACCGATCCTTGACGTATCGACAAAGCTCGAGGCGACCGACAGGTATATAAACTGGCAAGAAGCAAGAGCCATCTCAGGCCTGGACGAAAGCGAAATAGAGGAGATCAAGCGGGTCACACTTACAGTGAATGACCTCATCACAGAAGAAGCAAAAAGATTAGGACTCTTGAACGAAGACGGAAAAGTGGAATTAGGCTTCGACGGAAATAGAGCCCTCATCCTGGTGGACGCGCTCGGCACCCTGGACGAGTGCCGCTTCACCTTCGAGGGGCTTCCGGTGAGCAAAGAGATAGCAAGGATCTTCTACCGGCGAACGGAATGGTGCCGCGAGGTCGAAGAGGCGAAAAAGAAAGATAAAATTTTCTGGAAAGCTTTAGTTAAAACCTCTCCCGTCCAGTTACCCGACAGATTAGCAAACGCCATCGCAATGGTTTACAAGGCTTATGCCAACGAGATCACCAAAAGAAGGTGGTTTAATACCCCGTCTTTGAAAGAAGTATTGGAGGATATCAAGGAGTTGACAACTGTTTAAAAGACGTTACGTTACCAGGTTCCAGACGTTACGTTACCAGGTTCCAGGCGTTATGGAAGAAGCCTCCTGCCAGCATGCCGGCAGGAGGTTTTGCTTGTGGGCAGGAAGCCAGAAGCTGTTTGCGTATAAGATTTCGGGATCGATACGGGCATAGTCGTGGAAGATAACGTTACGAAATTTCGCCATTTTTTGAAAGGTGTCCAGTTTCTCGCGCAGTAGATAACCGGATTCCCGTAAGAAGGCCATGATAAGCAGCCCGCCGCTCCAGCAATTTTTTCACCTTGTCAATGATGTTTTGAGTTTGTTTGGGATGGTTATGATGGGGGCCCATCCTTCATTCTCCTTAAGCCTGCTACCTGAGATGTAAGATGTTTACAGTATTATAAGACTTGCAAGGCGAGAAGGGAAGAGAAAGACGGCCTTGAACATAGCGCAGCGTTTAGGATACACTAATCGTATCGATAGATAAACCGTAAAGCGAGGCGCATATAATGCCGCAAGTAACAGTATCCAGTAAGTACCAGATTGCCATTCCCGTAGCGATACGTAAGCGGCTGGGGATTAAGAAGGGGCAAAAACTGCACCTGATCGTTGAAGACGGGGGGATGAGGCTCATTCCGGACTACTCTTTGTCACAGATGAGGGGCTTTTTGGCGGGCATGGATACCACCGTGGAACGGGACGAGGAGGAACGGTTTTGATCGTCGTGGACTCCTGCGGTTGGCTGGAGTACTTGGCCGACGGGCCTCTGGCGCAGGACTACGCTCCGTTTCTGACCGATGAGGGGAGCGTGCTCACCCCGGTAATCGTGCTTTACGAGGTGATGAAAAAGGTCTGGCGGGAGCGAGGGCAAGAGAAGGCCTTGGTGGTTGCCGCGCAGATGCAGAAAACCAGGGTCGTCCCGTTCGACTCCGAGCTGGGCTTGGCCGCCGCCGGGGTTTCGCTGCAGTGGAGGCTGCCCCTGGCGGATGCGATGGTGTACGCTACGGCCGTCTCCCAGGGGTGCCAGGTGGTGACCAGTGACCGCCATTTCGAGGGCCTTCCGGGTGTCGTCTTCATTTCCCCGTGAAACGCTAGCAAGGAATGAATGGTGACAGACGCCGATACCGGTCTTTAATCTTCGTGCCGGGCAGGAGGCCCGGCGGTCGTGGCAGCGAGCCCAGCGAAGATAAGGCGCAAGCTAGGCCGGAAGCCCCGTTGCGGAAAGAGGTGATGGATCACCTCGCTTGAAGCCGGTTCAGGTAATCCCCTGGAGTGCAAACATGAACGCCCTGGATGGTCTCACCTCTGTAAATGCCAAAATGATTGAGATCTCCAGTTATCAAATGCGTGGCCCGGGCTTGGACAGCAGCCGTCAGCACCGGCACGTCCTTAAGCGGCAATTTGACGGGACAAGACATACCAGGGTGGGCTTCCGGGACTATGGTCAGTTCAGCCGGGAGCTCTTTTAGCTTGGCCAGTTGTTCAGGCCGGGGAAGGTTTCGTATCGCTTCTTCCACAACATACGAAGACGCCAGGAGTCTGACGTGTCCCTGGCGCGCTTGTTTCCATAGGCCCTCTATGCCGCGGCTGCCGTAAGCTGCCGAGAACAAGACGTTTGCATCCAGAAACAGCCGGTCCAATCTTTAGCTCGGCCTTTCATGAGGAATATTTTGCGGGTCAAGGCCCATTTTTTTAACCTCTTCCACAGCCCACGCGTAATCTTCGGGAGTGACCGCATTGTTCAAGAGAAATTCTGCCTTGCGTTCCGGGGTATAAATCTCAATGGAGAGAGCTACCGCCGGACGCAGAAGTATACCTTCAGGTCTGGGCTCCGCGATTACCAGAGTGCCTTCCTCCAGACCGTATTCCTTGCGCAGGTATGCCGGTATTACCACTGTACCCCTGCGTCCGACTTTTACCGTTTCGTTATCCATAAACAGCACCTCTGAATATCAGAATACACGATAGTATGACATTTGTCAAATCGGGAAGCTTCAGGCAGCGTTCTCGACCTCTAGGGTCAGACTTACCGATTGTTACCGATGTACCGGCGTGTACGGATTTTCTCAATCATGTTGTGTCGATTTATAGCGTCCAGTTTTCCTGCCAGAAAGGAATTTCTTTTTTCGTCAAAGTATTATATCCTACAAAATAACGCTTGCCGTTTCGCTAAAAGCCGTAGAGTGAAGGGAGTATCGTTGGGCGGTGGACAGGCATATCGATGAAGAGACCTACGCAAGCCTGCTTAAAGAGCTGGAGCGGTTCAAGGAAATGGCCGAAGAACTGCACAGAAAACATGAAGAAAAACTGTGGGCGGCCCCGATTGCCGTGCCGCTGCGGCTTTCGCAGGCGCTGGCCGGCCTGACGAAGGATGAACTGACACAGATCAGGCAAAATCTGCGGATTAAGAATATCAGCACGCTGAGAAAGCCGGAACTGGTCACCAAACTCAGGGAGGTTATTCCGCACAAGGCGAAGGACATATTCCGGCTTTTCGACCTTGACCGGTATGAGCTCGTCAAGCGCATTGTTGACGGCGGCGGGTTTGCTTTTGTGCCGCGCCCGAACATCCGCCGGGTTGAATACCTGCGCAGCCGCGGGATCGCGTTTTCGGGCAGTGTCGACGGCAGGAGCGTACTGGCGGTACCGGAGGAAATCGCCGAAGAGTTCAGAAGAGTCAACGATAAGGAGTGCCGCCGGCTGGTGCGCAGGAACACCGAATGGGTACGGCTGACCCACGGCATGCTCTACTATTACGGTGTCGTAGGCTCAACGGATTTGTTCCGTCTTTTGCGAAAATACTTCGGAGAAGAAGCGGA
Organism: Desulforudis sp. DRI-14; assembly: GCF_052618305.1. Next base: position 58,901 of record NZ_JBQXEZ010000005.1, read on the forward strand.
TACGGCGGAGCTTTTCCGCGTGTTGTACGAGTCCCTGGACTATTACGAGGAAATTGAAATGATCGGCACCAGCTACGCACACGCGGACGTTTGGGATCCTCAAAGGGTGATCGATGAGCACCGGGCGAGGCCGGATGTCGAATACTATCCGTTTACAAAGAACCAGCTGCTCAGAGCAGGTGAATCGGGTTTTGTCGATAGGAACGCCGCCCACAAAGAATTTGTAGCCTTTTTGGCCCACAACTTCGAAATCAGCCCGGAAAAGGCCGACAGCATCGCCCAGGAGTGTGTCTACGCCGCCAATGCCGGCGAGAGGTTATCGGACATCGTCCGGAAACTGCTGGACGAGTTCGAGATGGAGTCTATGGATATGCTGCAGGCCTTGCTGGATCAGTTGACCCGTCTCATCAACAATACCAGACAGTGGTTTCTCAAAGGCTATACGCCGGCCGAACTGTACGAGAGGGAAAAGGAGTTCTTGCGGCCGCTCCCGGCCAAAGGCGCGGATGTCATCGATTTGCGCACCGGGCGCAAGATTGGACGGAACGACCCGTGTCCCTGCGGCAGCGGAAAGAAATTCAAGAAATGCTGCGGAAGATGAAATCCCAGAGGGCCGGCAAGCGGCCCACGGGTAGCTGTTGGCAATTGGCTGCCAAGGGACGGTACTTGAATACTTAAAGTGCAATGCAGCATCTCTAAAGTTATGAGGAATGAGAAAAGCAATGAGCTACGACTTCGTGGTGGTCGGGTGCGGGATAGTCGGGCTGACGACGGCGATCGCTGTTAGGAAGGCCTTCGGCGGGACGGTATGTGTGTTCGAAAAGGAGCAAGAGGTCGGGGTGCACGCCAGCGGGCGGAACAGCGGGGTGCTGCACGCCGGGATCTACTACAAGCCGGGGACGCTGAAGGCCCGGCTTTGCGTCGAAGGCAACAGGTTGATGAGGGAGTACTGTGAGTCGAAAGGCATCAAAAGTATAAAGGGAAAGGTCATTGTCGCCAAGGAAGAAAGGGATCTGCCGGCGCTTTTTGAGCTTGAGCGGCGGGCAAAGGCCGGCGGGGTTGAAGTAAAGCTTATCGATGAGAAGGAACTCAAGGAAATCGAGCCGTATGCCCGGACCTGCGATAAGGCCCTTTATTCCCCAAATACTGTGGTGATCGACCCGAAGGAAGTACTCGGCAGCCTAGCTGAAGACGCAAAGAGTCTTGGTGTCGAAATAAGACTGGGTACCCGGCTGCTGGACCTGGACAGGGGGAGGAAAGAAGCAGTAACCACAGGAGGCCGCCTGGGCTACGGGTTCCTGGTCAATGCGGCGGGGGCCTACGCCGACCGGATCGCCCACATGCGCGGCCTGGGCCTGGCTTACACAATGGTTCCGTACAAAGGCATCTACCTTAGAATTAAAGATGAGTTTGGATATCTGGTAAGGTCCAACATATACCCCGTTCCGGATATAAGGTACCCGTTCCTCGGGGTGCACTTCACCAGAACGCCCCAGGGAACGGTGAAGATCGGCCCCACCGCCATCCCCGCTTTGAGTCGCGAGAATTACGGAATGATCAGTAACATCAGGTATTCCGAGCTCGTGGAGTCAGCCTCTTGCACAGCGAAGAAACTGTTGACGGACAAGAACTACGTCTCACTGGCGCTCAGGGAAATTGGGAAGTACCTGCCGTACCTGATGTACAGAGAGGCGAAGAAGCTGGTGCCAAGCTTGGGGTATTCATATATCGCGCGGCATCCTATGGTGGGAATCAGGTCGCAACTGTTTGACAAGTCCAGGAACGAGCTTGTAATGGACTACCTGGTCCTGCAAAACGATGATTCCCTGCACATCCTTAATGCCGTATCGCCGGCTTTCACTTCATCGCTGGCCTTTGCCGAATATGTGGTGGATAAACTGAAATGATAGTTTTAGCGATTTGAGCGGAAGTGGATTATACTAGAGGCAGCCTGCGGGCTGCTTTTTGAACGGTGTTCGAAGGAGTTTTTGTTTTGTCCCACAACGGCGCGAAGGTTGTCACGGAGTTAGCGGCTGACAGGTTAAAAGATCAAGGGGCGGCCAAAAAAGGCTCCGGCCAGGGGCTGGGGATCTTCTTGGTGGTCGTGGCCACGCTGGCCCTGGCGACCGAAGCGATCGCGGCGAAGATGGCCTACCGGCACGGGGCCACGGTGGAGACGACGCTGACGCTGCGGTACGTGGTTGCGGCGGCGGCCTTCTGGACGGGGATGCTGGTCTGGCGGCAGCCCGTCCGGATTACGCTGCGGCAGTTCCTGCTGATCGCGGCGATTACGTTGGGCGGACATGCGACGACGGTGCTGGCCCTGTTCTACTCCTTCAAGTTCATACCGGCGGGGATGGCCATCCTTTTCTTGTATGCCTACCCGACGATCGTTGCCGTCCTGGCCTACTTTGTCCTGAATGAGCCTTTCATCTGGCGGAAGGGCCTGGCACTGGCGCTGACTTTCGGCGGCGCCGCCGTGATTCTCGGACAGCCGTTGCACGGCCTGGATATGCGCGGGGTGGTCCTGGCGCTGATTGCCGCTTTCATGAACGCCATTTTCTACGTGGCCAGCGCCAGGTTGCTAAGGGATATGTCGGTATGGGTCTTTGACACCTATCTTGTAACCTTTGCGATCGTCATTTTTGCCGCCCTCGGCGCCGCTACGGGGCGTTTGAGCCTGGACTTCGCGCCGCAGGCTTGGGTGTGGCTGGTCTTCCTGGGCCTCGTGGCGACGGCGCTGGCGCTGGCGGCCATCTTCCGGGGCATCCAGTTGATCGGGGCGTCCCGCGCCTCCATCATCAGCACCCTAGAGCCGGCGGTGACCGCCCTGCTGGGCTTCTGGCTCCTGTCGGAGACACTGACGGTGGTGCAGATGGCCGGCGGGGCACTGATCCTGCTGGGAGTGTTCCTGCAGAGCAGGGAGTAAGGGCCCCAAAGGGGCCCGCTGTTAGCAGTTAGCTGTTGGCTGTTAGTGGTTGGAACTCGAAGGCAGAAATTCCGGGTTTATGGCTGGAAGAGCGAAAGGTCTATAAAACCCCGTCGGGGAAGAGCCTGGAGGTTGTTTGATGTTTGAGAACCTTAAGGATGGCCTGATTGTTGCCGGGCTGGCAGCTCTGCCTTTCGGCGAGCTGCGGACGGCGATACCCTTCGCGCAGGGAGTCCTGGGCATGCAGCCCTGGCCGTCTTTCTTCTGGGGCGTCCTTGGCAATATTATCCCGGTTATCATTTTGCTTAAGGGCCTGGGCCCGTTATCGGAGTTCCTCGCGGTACGCTCACCGCGGTTACAAGAAATGTTGCTACGGGTCTTTGCGAGAACCCGCAGGAAGAGCGGTGTCGTCGAAAAATACGGCTGGATCGGGCTGCTCCTTTTTGTGGCCGTTCCCCTGCCCGGTACCGGGGCGTGGACAGGCTGTTTCGCGGCCTTCCTTTTCGGCATCCCGTTTGTCAAGGCGGCCTCGGCGATCATTACGGCGCTTGTTATTCTGGGTGCGGGGATCACCGCGGCGACACACAGCTCCCTTACGGCTATCGATAAGCTGATTCCGTAAGTCGGTAGTCGGTAATCAGCAGTCAGGGCTGGCGGTGGCGAATTAAAGGTTTGTGTGCTCCCCGAAAGGCGCAACCCTGATCCTCACCACGCACTACCTGGAGGAAGCGCTTCAGAATAGGTAGAACCGTAAATGTAGGAATTAATGCGAATGATGTGGAATACCGTCAGGTCAGCTCATCACCAATTTTAAACACTGAATGCCGAGCGCTTAGTGCGGCGTGTAAGCGCCATCACCGGAGGTGCTCAATGTCGTCTGGCAAAGTAATCGCCCGGGCCACGTTGCTGATCATGCTCCTCTCGCTTGTTTCCCGCTTTTTCGGCCTCGGGCGGGAGATGGCCATCGCCGGCAAGTTCGCGGCGACAGGTCTGGCCGACGCCTTCTACGTCGCCTTCACCATCCCCAACATTTTTTACGCCGTGGCCGGAATGGCGCTGGCGACGGTAATCGTCCCGATCTTTACGGAATATGTATCCAAAGGGCGCCGTGAAGACGCGTGGCGGCTGTGCAGCATGGTCACCAACGCCCTGATCCTGGTGACGATGGGGGCTACAGCGGCGGGCATTCTGGCCGCTCCGTTGATCGTCGGTTTGCTGGGCCAGGGGTTTCCGGCCGGGACGATGGACCTGGCCGTCAAACTGATGATGGTCATGTTCCCGTCGATAGTCTTCTACAGCCTGGCCGGGCTCTTCACTGGGATACTCAACGCCAACAACGTTTTTGGCATACCGGCTGTCGGCCCGGTGGCGATGAATGTCGTCATCATCTTCGGCGCCCTGGTCTTAAGCCGTGAGTACGGTGTTTTTGGACTGGCCTTCGGGGTTTTGGGCGGGGCGGCGGCTCTCGCCTTCATCCAGCTCCCCGCCCTGCGGGCGGTGGGGTTTCGCTACAGCCTGGCGGTGGATTTTCGCCATCCCGAAGTGCTGCGCGTCGTGTACCTGATGGCGCCCTTGACTCTCGGCCTGGCCGTGAACCAGATCTACATGATGATCGACTGGAACATGGCCTCGGGGCTGGCCGAGGGCAGCATCGCCGCTCTGAACTACGCCAACAAGCTGGTTCAACTGCCCCAGAGCCTGTTCGTGCTGGCGGTTTCGACGGCCATCTATCCCACGCTGAGCCGGCTGATTGCCGACGGGGTCCGCGGGGAGGCCGGGGAAACCCTGCGGCGGGCGATAAAGGTCGTCCTATTCTTAACCGTTCCCGCGGCAGTGGGCATTCTCGTTTTGAGGGACCCCATCGTCAGCCTGCTGTACCGGCGCGGGGAGTTCGACGAACGGTCCGCGGCCTTGACTTCGCTGGCGCTGCTGTTCTTTTCGGTCGGAGTGGTCGGACAGTGCCTGGTGATGCTGGTCCAGCGCGGCTTCTTCGCTATGCAGGACACGCGGACACCGGTGATGGTGACACTGAGCACGGTGTTCGTCAAGCTCGGGCTGAGCTTGATATTCATCAAGTTCCTGGCGCACGGGGGCCTTGCCCTGGCTACGTCGTTAACGGCCCTGTTGAATGCCGTAATCCTGATCGCGTTGTTGCAGCGGCGTCTGCCACAGCTGATAGCACCGGACCTGGTCAAGTTCACGGCCGGGGTGTCGGCGGCGGCGGTCGTCATGGGACTGGCTGTTTTTACGCTGGACGGCTTTCTGGCGGCCGCTTTGGGAGCGCACGGAGTTTCGCTGCTTGCGCGTGTATTCTTCGACATTGTTTGCGGCGCTTTCGTATTTTTTGTAGCAGGATTTCTGCTGCGGCTTGACGAACTAATGCACATCGCCGATTTTGTCCTGCGTTCCTTGACCGGGAAGGTGACCGGGAGGGTTTATCGTGGCAGGATTTAGGACATATGCCAATTGAAACAGGGATCAAGAGCTGGTTGTAGTGGCTGTTAGTGCTTGAAAAGGCGTCTGCTGGTTTGTTAGAATAAGATAAAATATTCGGACAAGGATTCTGGACAGCGTAAAGGGAGCAAGGGCCCCCTTGTTGCGCTGTTTGCTAACTGGTTAAAAACAAGTTTCGGGTTCAGTTTTCTATGGGAATGTAGTCTTAGTGCAAAATCCGCGTTCCGGAGGTGGTAGGAAAAGCTTTTCTGACCTCGCAGTTTTCCTTTCAAAGTCTTTGATGAAAGAAGGGGCGGGAATGGAGAATTTTGAACCCAAAATTGTTGGCTTCTTGTGTAACTGGTGTAGTTACGGCGGCGCCGACCTCGCCGGCGTATCCAGACTCCAGTACCCTCCTAATGTGCGGATCATTAGGGTCATGTGCTCCGGTCGTGTTGACCCGCAATTCATCTTCAAGGCCTTGCAGGAGGGCGCTGACGGCGTCCTCGTAGCTGGTTGACACCCGGGCGACTGCCACTATGTTAGTGGCAATTACCGTACCATGCGCCGCTTCACCCTGATGAAGAAGGTGCTCGAGCAGCTCGGCGTAGAAAAAGAAAGAGTTCGGCTGGAATGGATCTCCGCGGCGGAAGGCACCGTCTTTGCCGCTGTTATCAAGGACTTCGTAGAAAAGCTTCGGCAGCTTGGTCCCTTTGCCCAGAAAGATACCAGGTGTGCTGCCGGGGGGGAGGGTTAGAACATGGGTAAGTTGAAGCTAGCCTCCTACTGGGCTGCCGCTTGCGGCGGCTGTGACGTAGCCATCCTGGATATCCACGAGAAGATCCTTGATGTGGCGGCTGCCGCCGACATCGTGTTCTGGCCCATCGCCGTTGACTTTAAGTATAAAGACGTCGAGGGTTACGAGGACGGTTACATTGATGTCTGCCTGTTCCACGGCGCGATCCGCAACTCCGAAAACGAGCACATCGCCAAGCTTCTCCGCCAGAAGTCCAAGGTTCTGGTGGCGTTTGGTTCCTGCGCAATCATGGGCGGTATCCCCGGCCTCGCCAATTTCAAGTGCCGTGACGACATCCTGAAGCGTGCATACTTTGAAAGCCAGTCCACCCAGAACCCCGACAAGGTTCTGCCGCAAACCCATTACAAGGTGCCGGAAGGCGAGCTGGAACTGCCGGCGTTTTATAAGGACGTTAAAACCCTGGCTGACGTAGTGGACGTTGACTACTTCATGCCGGGTTGCCCGCCGACCCCGGCCCAGATCTGGGCTGTTATCGGCGCTATCGTTTCCGGCAACCTCCCGCCGAAGGGCTCGGTTGTCGGCGCTTCCCATAAGACCCTTTGCGATGAGTGTCCCCGCGAGCGTACCGACAAGAAGATCAAGAAGTTCTACAGGCCTCACGAGATCATCACCGATTCCAGCCGTTGCCTCCTCGAGCAGGGTCTCGTCTGCATGGGGCCGGTTACCCGGGCAGGTTGTGGCGGTCAGTGCACCAGCACTGGTTTCCCCTGCCGTGGCTGCTATGGTCCGGTGGACGGCGTAGTCGACCAGGGTGCGAAGTTCATCAGTGCTTTGGCCTCCGTCGTCGATTCCGAGAACCCGGAAGAGATTGACAAGATCATCAGTGAGATCGTGGACCCGGCCGGTACATTCTACCGCTTCGGTCTGCCCGGCTCGCTGCTAAGGAGGGCGAAGTAGCGAATGAAGAAGATCAGCATTGACCCGATTACCAGGCTGGAAGGCCACGGCAAGATTGAGATCTTTCTTAACGATGCCGGCGGCGTGGAGAACTGCTACTTCCAGATTCCCGAACTGCGCGGCTTCGAGAAGTTCTGCGAAGGGCGCGCAGCGGAAGACGTCCCGCAGATCGTCAGCCGCATCTGCGGCGTCTGACCGGCCGCGCACCATATGGCCTCGGGTAAGGCCATGGACGCGGTCTGGGGAGTCGAACCGACCCCGACTGCTTTGAAACTGCGGCGGCTGTATTACAGCGCGCACATGGTTCACAGCCACATCGCCCACTTCTATGCCCTGGCGGCTCCGGACTTCGTGATGGGCCCCGATGCCGACCCGGCCGTCCGCAACATCCTTGGCGTGGTCGGCAAGGTCGGCGTGGAAATCGGCGGCGAGGTCATCAAGCACCGTGCCTACGCTCAGCAGGTACAGGCGACCCTGGGCGGCAAGGCGACCCACCCGGCCTTCATGATTCCGGGCGGCGTCATGAAGCCCCTTAAGGAAGAAGAGCGTAAGCAGTTCGAGGAGATGGGCAAGTCCCAGGTTGAATTTGCCAAGTTCTCCCTGAAGCTCTTCGAAGACGTGGTTCTGAAGAACAAGGGCTACGTCGACCTGATCCTCAGCGACGGTTATAAGCTTGTTACCAACTACATGGGCCTCGTGGACGAGAACAACAAGCTCGAGTTTTACGATGGCAAGGTCCGTGTTGTTGATACCGAGGGCAAGGAACTCTTCAAGTACGGCCCGCGCGAGTACGTCGACTACGTGGCCGAGCACGTGGAGCCGTACAGTTACCTGAAGTACCCGTACCTCAAGAAGTTCGGCTGGACAGGCTTCGTTGAAGGTCCGGGAACAGCGATCTACCAGGCCGCCCCGCTCGGCCGCATGAACGCCGCCGACGGTATGAAGACCCCGCTGGCCGAAGAGGCCCGCCAAAAGTTCTTCGACACCCTTGGCGGCAGGCCGGTACACGCCGTCCTGGCGACGCACTGGGCGCGTCTGGTCGAACTGATGCAGGCGGCTGAAGAGTGGCTGCTGTACGTCTCCGATCCCGATATCTGCAGCCCGGACATCCGGAATATTCCCACGAGTGTTCCGAAGGAAGGCGTTGGTATCCTGGAGGCCCCGCGCGGCACCCTGACGCACCACTACATCACTGACGAAAACGGCATCGTGGTGAAGGCCAACCTGATCGTGGGCACGACCAACAACAACGCCCCTATCAGCATGGCCATCAAGAAGGCCGCGATGAACGTGATCAAGCCGGGTATGGAGATCAACAACGGCCTGCTGAACATGATCGAAATGGCCTTCCGGGCCTACGACCCGTGCTTCAGTTGCGCGACGCACGCCATCCTGGGTGAGCTGCCGCTTGTGGTCAATATTTACGACAGCAAGGGCGAACTCTATAAGACCCTCTCCAGGTAGCGGCACAGGACAATTCGATTCTTTGCAAGCCCTTCCGGGTTTCGGGAAGGGCTTGTTTTTATTTAGGGGATTTCTTCTACAAGTGTCGCAAGTTCTTTTTGCTGGGGCACAGCCTAGAATTCTGTTGTGCAAGAGTCTTTCACTGGGTCGACATCGGTCTCAGGTTTCAAAGGCTATAAGACGATAACCAGCAGTAGAACCTCTTGATTTAAGTGTTATAGGTTTGCATGTACCCTAAACAGTCTCCCGACTACGAATCTATTTATGAGGTGGGCTACTGTGCAGAGTGCCCAACTGCAAGACCTTCTCAGTCAAGCCAAAAGTGGGGATGAATCAGCCAGGGAACAGCTTATACGTCGTCATCGCTCTTACATTGCTGAGGTGGTGGCAGATTGCTGCGGTCGGAGGCTGGAGCCGGAGAACGACGACGAGCTAAGCATTGGCCTCATATCCTTTAACGAAGCCATCGACTCATATAACCCTTCCTCGGGAAAGGATTTCCGCAATTACGCCCGCATCGTTATAAGAAACCGCCTGATTGACTATTTCAGAAAGGAAGCCCGCCATCGTCATCTCAGCCTGGAGGGGCCTTGCTCGGCTGGTTTAGAAGTTGAGAATGTCTGTATTGAAACCGCCTGGCAGCAGTACAAAGAAGAGGAACTAGTAAGAGAGCGGGAGGCCGAAATATCTCGCTTTAAACAAGCGTTGCAAGATTTTGGTCTGTCGCTGGAAGAACTGGGGCGGTGTTCTCCCAAACATTGCGACACCAGAGAGACTCTTACTAATGTAGCGCGGCTTCTGGCTCGCCGGCAGGATTTGTCTGCGTATGTCTATCGATTCAGACAGCTTCCCTTCAAGGATTTGTCGGAAGCTTTGGGGGTAAGCAGAAAAGTTTTAAGGCGGGGCCGCCCTTATATTATGGCGTTGTTTATCGTCATGTCCCGGGCAGACTTCCAGCATATACGTTCTCTTTTTGCCTTGCCGTTCGAAGCGTCGACTTTAGGCACTAGGCCCAATTCCGGAAAGGGTGACCGGTAGTGACGAAAGTAAGGGGCATAGTCTTAAGAGTGCGGGGGCGTTGGATGTGGGTGGCAACCGCGAACCGTGAATTTCTGCGTTTGCCCGTCCCCGCCGAAGGAGCCAGGCCCGGCGAAGAAATATGGGCGCCTTCGGGCGGCGATGCGTCCACCAGCCCTGCCTATCGCGGGATGCTGGTCGCCGGCATTTTAGTGCTGTTGGTGATAGGGGCTATCTGGGCCAACATCATCCAGGGACAGGACCCTGCCGTATACCTGGCGTTTGATGTTAATCCCAGTTTGGAGCTGTCAATCGACACCTCAGGCCGGGTGATAGATATCGCACCTTTCAACCAGGATGCCGCTACGATTCTCAAGGACCTTTCCTTTAAAGGCGAGGATGTCTATGAAACGATCGAGGCAATTACGCTGAGGTGTCAGGAAGCGGGCTACATTTCCCCCGGCAGGAAAAACACCGTACTTCTTACGGTTACGCCCGTAGAAGGCAAGTCTTACGTGTTGGATGCGCACCGCATATCGAAACTGATCATAGAACGAATGAAAGAGACTGGGGTTGAAGGCACGGTAGGCATTCAAACAGCAACATCAACTGAAAGAGAGGAATCCCGCCGGCAAGGCATCTCTTTGAACAGCTATTTGCTTATAAAAAAAGCATCTGCGAGGGGTTGTCTACTACCCCTTGCCAAAGACCGGACTGGAGTTGCCGAGATCTTGCAAACCTTGACTGAACAAGGGTTGAGTTTGGAGCAACTGATCACTGTTGCGCGAGTAGGTGTTTCGTCCAAAGAACCCGGCCTTGAGACTAAACCCGTAACCGGTTCGGGACTATCAGGTAATCTTAAAGCATCAAATCATCATCACGCTGCTGCCAAGCGTGCCGGTCCTCTAAAAGAACCGTACAAAAAGGATGAAGGAGAAGCAGAAGCCTCCGACGAGGATTTGACAGAGGCCGAGGAAAAAGCCGAGGACACGCCGGCAGAGGAAGAGGAAGTCGAAGAGGCAATCGAAGAGGAAGCCCATAACGAAGCGGACAGGGAAGAAACAGTGGAAGAAATAAATGAACACGAAAGCAGCAAAGATGAGAAATACCGGGAAGATGAAAATCAAGATCAAGATGAGAGGGATTAGGCAAAGAGATTAATTTTCATATTAGTCTCCATTAGGCTCCGGGTTCGGCAAAAGATTTACTTTATGGATGTTCCCTAAAATCCAGTTCAGCCTCGAATAAATATATAGACAGCGGGAAATTGAAATAAGTTGATAGCTTACCGCTAAGGGCAAAATCACCGAAAGGTGATGACGCAAAGCCATGGGTCTAAGGTGAAACCACTATGATTGCCAGGCTGCCGGCTTTACGGGGCAGTCGTGGACTGCCCCTAAGAGTTTAATGGGAGAGGGGGAATAAGTCGGATAGAACCACACTTGGGCGGACAGTGCTGAGCTTGGTGCTGATAACGAAAGGAGAGGGATCGGCGTGCTAAGGAAGCGTTTGTTAAGGCTTTTGGCCATCACAGTTATAACAGCTTTCCTGGTTGCTGTTTATCTGCCAGGCGGATGTCCGGCAGGCAGTGTTTTCTCTGCTGTATCCGAGGCAGGTCAAGACGAGGTTTATTATGTGGGAAGGGATACCGATGATGCTGACGAAGATCGAGAGAGGGACGACGACGAGGGCGTAGATAAAGAAGAGGACGCTGATAACGAAGAAGATGCTGGTGATCGAGAGGATGCAGATGAGGAAGAGGACCTCGACCTGGATCTGGACGAGGAAGACGAAGAGATAGATGATGAGGAGCTGTCCGAAATACAGGAAGAATTAGCCGAGGCTCTTGATAGAATTGCCAAAGATCCCGCCGATATCAGCGCTTATGAAGATCTGGCCAAGGCATACGCCTCTTTGGGACAGTGGGACCTGGTTGTAGAGACAGCCAATCAAATGCTGGCCCTTGAAGCCGGGAATGACGATGCAATAATCCTTCTGGCCGCCGGCTTGTACCAGCAAGGCAATCAAGAAGAGGGAATGCAAGTCCTGCTGGCATTGGCTGAACAGGAAAGCAACAACGGGGATCTATATGAAGTGATAGGGGAACTGGAGAAACTGCGGGGCAAACTGCACGAAGCGCTGGAAGCCTTCGAGAAAGCAGCCGCCGTGGATCCCGAGGACGATGACATCTATGAACAGCTTGGAGAAGTATATGAAGAGTTAGGGATGGAAGGGGTCAAGGTATTCGTTGATGGCAAGCGACTCGAACTGGACGTGGAGCCGAAAATCGTTGAAGGCTATACTCTCGTTCCGTTCCGAACCCTGGCGGAAAGCCTGGATGCGGAAGTATCCTGGGATCCAATCAATAGAGAAGTTGTTGTGAAGCGTAATGATATCCTCATCCGCCTCGTCGTTGACAGTACCGACGCCGAGGTCAACGGCCGTGCCGTTGTGCTGGAAGTAGCGGCCTCCGTTATCAAGGGCCGTGTAATGGTTCCCCTGAGATTCATCAGTGAAGGGCTTGATTCAGAGGTGACCTATCAGCCTGTTGGCCAGTTGGTTGTCGTAAACTAGTAAGTTCGTATGAGTATTGGTAAACGGATTTCCCCCTAAATGTGCCCCTAACTGTTACAGGCAGTTGGGGCCTTCTTCTTTCCTTGAGGGGGGTTTTTGCAGCTCGTTCCTTGTAAACGATAGATAAACGTTACCTGCTTCAATTTAATTTCTTGGTAAGGCTGTGCTAACATTGGGTAAGGATATCCCGGACAGGCGGAAAAGGATTAAACCGTGGGAGTCCCGAATATTGCAAATAGGACGAATTTTGGAGGCTGGAATCGGTTTGGCGCCGGCGAAAATTGTGGTGCTGGGATGTGGAAATACCCTGGCGGGAGACGACGGAGTGGGTGTCGAGGTGCTCCGTGCCCTGGAGCAGGCCGGCCTCCCTCCCGGGGTATCCCTGGTCGAAGCGGGCGCGCCCGGCTTTGGCCTGCTGGACCTGATGTTCGGCGCCGAGAAGGCGATCATCGTCGATGCCGTGCTGGCACGCGGCGAGCCGGGACGGGTTTTCCGATGGACGGAGGCCGAAGTGCCCGAGAAGGCCACGCCGGTGCTGTCAGTTCACGATATCAAGATCCGGGATACACTGCAATTCGGGCGCCGGTCCCTGGCCGAGCATATGCCGGCGGAAGTGGTTATTATCGGTATTGCTATCGAGGACACGGAACCCTGGCACATGGGGCTAAGCCCGGCCGTGGCGCAGGCCGTCCCTGAGGCCGCTCAAACAGTCCTAAAACAAATTGACGCTTGGACGCGTCAATCTGGCAGCGGATTGGACAGTAGTAAGTAGTAAGTAGTAGGGCTCCCCGGCACTCAACTACGGGAGTTAAGTTACAGGTAAATCTAACTTCTAGTGTCTCGAAGACTGACGGCAGTTCCAAAGATAACGGTTCTCGAGTTGGGTGCCGGGCCGTTCGGGAATGCCAAGCGAAGTTATCTCAATGCTCAACGCCCTATCCGTTAAACTATCTCTAAAGCCTTGGTTTACAAGGAGATCCCCGATCTCCTGTGGTATTACCCAGTACCCAACGTTTCGGGGAAAGGCCTCTCAGCGCCAGCAACTCGATTGCCTGCATTGGAGTTGCCTTCCCCGAGCTTAATGTGGCGTTATGATCCATAGAAGGGTCGTGCTTCGAGCACCGTTGCTGGATAGGGCTGATCACCGACCACAACACCAAAGCCCAAAGCTCAGCGCTCAACAAGGAGTTGTGCTGAATGCACGAGATCGGCCTGATTGCGGCGGTAATGGACGAAATAACGAAGGCCGCAGCCGAAAACGATATCAACCATGTGAACAAGGTGAAGCTGGTGGTGGGGAAGGCCAACGGGGCGCTCCCGGAGGTGCTGGAATTCGCCTGGCAGATCCTTAAGCCGGACACCATCTTTGCGCAGGCGAGCCTGGAGATCGAGCAGGTAGACATTACCCTTGAATGTTTGAAGTGCGGCCGTACCGCCGTAGTGGACGGCGTCGAATACTTTTGTCCGGCCTGCGGGTCGAGGGCCAGGATCGTCAAGGGTGACGAGCTTTACATCGACTACTTCGAGGGCGAAAAGGAAGACCAGGCGGAAGTTGAAGAAACTTAAGGTTAGGAAACATATGGGGAAGGATGAAGCGGACAGTGAAGGTGGTCATGGCCCAGCGTATTCTTCGCGCCAACGACCAGGTGGCTAAAGAAAACCGCGAGCGTTTAGCTTCGCTGCTGACCCTGAACCTTATCAGCTCGCCGGGAGCCGGCAAAACGACCCTTCTGGAAAAAACGATTGTGGGGCTGAGGGGGCAGGTCAACATCGGCGTGATCGAGGGAGACATTTACACCACCCGCGATGCCGAACGCATCGCTGGGCAGGGCGCAGACGTGGTGCAGGTGAACACCAGCGGCCTCTGCCACCTCGACGCCAATATGATCGGCCGGGCTCTGAACGAGCTGGATCTTCAGAACCTTGATCTTGTGGTCATCGAGAACGTGGGCAACCTGGTCTGTCCGGCCGAGTTCGACCTTGGTGAGGACTTCAAAGTGGCGCTGCTTAGCGTTGCCGAGGGCGGGGACAAGCCGGCCAAGTATCCTCTGGTGTTCCGCCAGTCCCAGGCGGTGATCATCAACAAGATCGACCTGCTGCCCTTCTCCGATTTTGATTTGGCTGCCGTGACAGAAGAAATCAAGACCATCAACCCGGAACTGCAGTTTTTCGTGCTGTCGGCCAGGACCGGCGAGGGGATGGAGGCGTGGTTGGAGTGGCTAAGGAAAAAGGTGCGACAGAAGAAGCAAGGCTGACCCGTTACCGGATTACAATCAAGGGTATTGTCCAGGGCGTGGGCTTCCGGCCTTTCATCTTCAACCTGGCCGAGGCGCACGGGATCAAGGGCACCGTCCTCAACTCCAGTAGGGGCGTGATCATCGAGGCCGAAGGCCCGCCGGATGCGGTGGCCGCCTTCTGCAAGGAGGTCCGTACGCGTCCCCCGCGTTTGGCGAGAATCATTTACACGGGTTTTGAGGAGCTTGAGCCCGCGGGCTATGCGAATTTCGAAATCGTCAAGAGTGCGGGCGGCGAGGAAAAGGAAGCCCTGGTCCCACCCGATGTGGCGCTTTGTGCCGACTGCGCGCGGGAAACCTTCGACCCGAAGGACAGGCATTACCTTTATCCGTTCACGAACTGCACCAACTGCGGGCCGCGGTTTACCATCGTCAGAGAAATCCCGTACGACCGGCCGAAGACCTCGATGGCCGAGTTCCCGATGTGCCCGGACTGCGAGCGCGAGTACCACGACCCGCGGGACCGCCGTTTTCATGCCCAGCCGGTGGCCTGCCCGGCTTGCGGGCCCCACGTGGAGTTTGTCGACCGCTACGGCCGGCCGGTCGAGGGCGACTGGGCGGAGCTCTGCTGGGAGGCCCTGCGACGGGGTAAGATCGTAGCCCTCAAAAGCCTCGGGGGGTTTCACCTGGTTTGCGACGCCCAGAACCCCGAGGCCCTGCGGACGCTGCGCCGCAGGAAGGGGCGCGCCGCTAAGCCTTTCGCGGTGATGTGCCGGGACCTGGATACGGTACGCCGTTACTGTTATCTCGACGCCCGGGAGGAAGAACTGCTGACGTCGCCGCAGGCGCCCATCGTGGTGCTGAAGCGGCGCGAGGGCGAGACTCTCCCGGGGGAACTGGCACCGGGGCTCGAGACGCTCGGGGTGATGATCCCGTACACGCCGCTGCATTTCCTGGTGTTCAGGGGGCCCTTCGACATCCTGGTGATGACGAGCGGCAACTACAGCGAACTTCCGCTGGCCAAGGATAACGCCGCGGCTCTCGAAGAGCTGGGCGGGATAGCCGACTATTTCCTGTGGCACAACAGGGACATCATCAACCGGTGCGACGATTCCCTGGCCGCCGTGGTGGCCGGTGAAGTTCAGCTCCTGCGCCGCTCCCGGGGGTACGTCCCGCACCCGGTGCTCCTGCCCTACGAAACGCCGGTCACGGTGCTGGGGATGGGCGGGGAGATGAAGAACACCTTCTGTCTCTGGAAGAAGGACCAGGCCTTTGTCAGCCAGCATATCGGTGAGCTGGACAGCCTGGAAGGGGAAGAGAACCTCTTTACGAGTTTATTGAACTTTCAGGGCTTAATCGGCGGCGAGCCGGAAGTCGTGGGTTTCGATGCCCATCCGGATTACCGTTCGTCGCGCCTAGCAAGCAGGATTCCGGTTCAAGCCCGTTTCGAGATCCAGCACCACCACGCACATATGGTGTCCTGCCTGGCTGAGAACGGTCATACCGGCCCGGCCGTCGGGATCATCCTGGACGGCACCGGGTACGGCGAGGATGGGACGCTGTGGGGTTTTGAAATCCTGAGCGGCGACGACCGCTTCTTCGAGCGGCTGATGCACCTGGCACCGGTGCCCCTGCCCGCCGGGGAACAGGCGGTGAAGAACCCGTGGCGGACGGCCGTGTCTTACCTCGTTACCCACCTCGGGGAGGACGGGGAGCGGGCGGCCCGGAGAATTTTCGCCGAACGGGGACAGGAACTGGAAATCGTTTTGAAGCTGGTCAAAAGCCGTTTTAACTCCCCGCTGAGTTCGGGATGCGGGCGCTTTTTCGACGCGGTGGCGGCCTTGACCGGTTTCAGGGGGCGCAGCACCTACGAGGGCCAGCCGGCGATCGAGCTCGGCGAGTGCGCGCCCGATATCGGGGAAGGCTTGCGAATGGGGGCTTACCCCTTTACCATTGAGGGAAAAGTCATCAACCCCGCCGGGGTCATCGCCGGGGTGGTTGACGACCTGGCACGCGGAACGGCGCGCGAGATCATCGCCGCGCGGTTCCACAACACCGTGATGGAGATCGTGCTGCGAGCCGCCCGCGAGGCGAGGGGGAGAACGGGTCTCAATACGGTTGCCTTGAGCGGCGGAACGTGGCAAAACAGATACTTGTTCAGCGCGGCAAAACAGGCCTTGCCTGGCGAAGGATTCGAGCTTCTCGTGCACCGCCAGGTACCCGCCAATGACGGGGGTTTATGCCTGGGCCAAGCCGTAATAGCCTATCGGAGGTGGGAAGGAAGATGTGTCTAGGTATTCCGGGTCTCGTTGTAGAAGTTTCACCAGATGAAGGCACCTGCATCATTAACGTTTTCGGCGTTCAGCGGAAGGTGAACACGCTCCTCGTCGGTGAGGTCAGCGAGGGTGAGTACCTGATGGTGCACTCCGGCTTCGCCGTGGAGAAGGTAGACCTCGAGGAGGCCCAAATCCGGCTGAAGCTGTGGGAGGAGATTTTGAAGGATGCATATCCTGGACAAGTTTCGTGATCCCTCTATCGGCAAGGGGCTGCTGAACAAGATCGTGCCGATGGCTAAAGAGGCCGCCGAACGCCTCGGGCGGCCCGCCGTCTTCATGGAGGTCTGCGGGACGCACACCGTCGCCATCTCCAAGGCGGGGCTGCGCGGCATCCTGGGCGAGTACCTTGAACTGCGCAGCGGCCCCGGATGCCCGGTCTGTGTAACCGATTACGGGGATATCGACCGTATGGTGGCCTTCGGCCGCCAGCCCGGTATTACCGTGGGGACCTTCGGGGACATGCTCAGGGTTCCGGGGAGCGAAACCTCGTTGGAACGGGAGAAGGCCAGGGGCGCGGACATCCGCATCTTTTATTCCCCGGCCGACGCTGTGGACTGGGCGGCCGGCCACCCGGAAAGGGAACTGGTCTTCCTGGGCGTGGGCTTTGAAACCACGGCGCCGACCGTCGCCCTCAGCGTGGCGATGGCCAAAGCCCGGGGGATTAAGAATTACAGCGTTTTTACCGCCCATAAGGTCGTGCCGCCCGCGATGCACGCCATAATGGCCGATCCCGATCTCAGGATCGACGGGTTCATCCTGCCCGGCCACGTCAGCGCCATCATCGGGCGCAAGGCCTGGGATTTCATCGCCGAACAGTACGGGCTGCCGGCTGTGGTCACCGGATTTGAAACGTTGGACATCCTGGATTCGGTTTACAACCTTCTCGGCCAGATCCTGTCCGGGGAGACGCGCGTGGACAACACCTACACGCGCGTGGTGCGTAACGAGGGCAACGTCCGCGCGCAGAAACTCCTTGCCGAGACCTTCGACATCGCCGACGCCTCCTGGCGGGGCTTCGGGGTTATCCCGGACAGCGGGATGGAACTCAAGGAGAACCTGCGCGATTACGACGCCCGTACCAGATTCGCCCTGGAAATCCCGCCACCCCGCGCGCCGAAGGGCTGCGTTTGCGGAGACCTGCTGAAAGGTAAGGTGACGCCGCGCGATTGCCGCCTGTTCGGCAAGGCCTGCACCCCGACCCACCCGGTCGGCCCGTGCATGGTCTCGTCGGAAGGAGCGTGCTCGGCCTATTACCAGTATGAAAGGCGTTAATAGCGCCTTTCATACTGGGATGTCGAATGTTGGACTTTGGACGTAGCACGTAATTGGCCGTTGGACGTAGGACTTAGGGCATAAACAGAAGGGATTTGGACCTTTAGGGTGGCAATAAGGATGTGGAGGAACAAATATGTCGACAGATGACAGAATAATTCTGCTGGCGCACGGGGACGGCGGCCGGTTGACGCACGAGCTGGTCACCCAACTGTTTTTTAAACACCTCGGCAATCGGACGCTGGAGATGCTCACCGACGCTGCGGCGCTGACCGTGGGCGAAGGTAGGATCGCCGTGACGACCGATTCCTTCGTGATCGATCCGCCGTTTTTCCCGGGCGGGGACATCGGCAAGCTGGCCGTCTGCGGCACGATCAACGACTTGGCGGTCAGCGGCGCGCGCCCCCGCTACCTGACGGCGGCCTTTCTTATCGAGGAGGGGCTCCCGCTGGAGGACCTGGAGCGAATCGTGGCCTCGATGGCCCAAACCTGCAATGAAGCCGGGGTGCAGGTCGTGGCGGGCGACACCAAAGTCGTCCAGCGCGGGCACCTGGATAAGATTTTCATTAACACGACGGGCGTCGGCGAGATTCCGCCGGATGTGGACCTCGGGTACCACCGGATCGCCCAGGGGGACGTGCTGCTGGTCAACGGCACCCTCGGCGAGCACGGGATGGCCGTCCTGGCGGCAAGGGAGGGCTTCGGGCTGGAGGACCAGGTGCAAAGCGACTGCGCCGCCCTGCACGAGATTACCGCCCGGCTCCTGGAAGATCTCGGTGAGGATGTCCGGCTGATGCGGGACCTCACCCGCGGCGGGTTTGCGACTTCGGTCAAGGAGATCGCCGTTTCGGCCCAATGCGATATATGGATCAGCGAGGGCGACGTTCCTGTAAGCCCCAATACCCGCGGGGCCGCCGAGATGCTCGGCGTCGATCCTCTGTACCTGGCCAACGAGGGCAAGTTCCTGGCGATCGTGTCTCCCGGCAAGGCGGAACGGGCCCTTGCCGCTTTGAAAGAGCACCCCTTGGGCCGCGAGGCCAGGATTGTGGGGGAGGTGCGCTCCGGCCAGGGCAACGTTTACCTCAAGACGCTGCTGGGCGGAACCAAGTACCTGGATTTGCTTGCCGGGGCCCCGCTGCCCAGAATTTGTTAGGATGCCGCTGAAAAACTGCTTAGTCTAACGGGACGCTGGTCGGAAACTCTCCGGGAATACATAGGGCCGGGCATTTCGCCCGGCCCTATTATTTTCGTTTTTGGCGGGAGTGCGTGGGAATCGAACCCACCCAGGGCTTCTCACCCCGCGACCGGTTTTGAAGACCGGGAGGCCCACCAGGACCCATTCACCCCCGCGACAAAACTCATTATAACATGACACACCGGGCTGGACAACCGCCGCGGCGCAAAGCGCTTGACAGCCCTATTTGAACAGGGCGTTGCGCGTCGGCAACTTCAAATAGCCAACAGCTGACAGCGAACCGCCAATCCGCGAGACTAAAGGTCGAGTGGGTTAATGACCAGGCCCGTAATTAGTTTAGGATAGAAGTAGGTTGATTTCTGGGGCATCTTTTCGCCGGCCTCGGCTACGGCCACTATCTCCTCCACGCCGGTGGGGTTAAGGAAAAAGGCGCAGCCGAATTCGCCGGAGTCGACAAGCTGAAAGGCTCCGGTTTCCTCCTGCGTGAATTTAACCTTGCCTTCTCTCGTCCGCGCGTCGGCCCCTATCCCCAGGTGTTTTTCGATAATCAGTTGGTGAAGGATGGCCACGTCGAGGTTCCGCCATGCCTCGGATTTTTCTTTGGGCATTACCGAGGCCAGATCGAGGTCGGGCCGGACGGTCAAAAAGTAGAGGTGACCCGGTCCGGCGTAGAGGCCGAACGAGTGATGCCCGAGTTCCTTCAGCTTTGCAAAGAATCCTTCCGCCGGACCTGCGAAAGGCGTGACTATAAATTCCGGCTCGAGCAAGGCCGCCAGCGCTGCGGGGTCGAAATCAGGCGGCGTCTTGGCGAGACGGTGGGTTGGAAGGATGACCAGGCCGGGGTCGTAGAGGTTAACTAGGACCATCATAACGTTGTTGTGCGGGCCCGGACAATTGTGCTCCTGCGCGTAAGCCAGCGCGGTTTCGTAACGGTGATGGCCATCGGCAATGAAGATGGAGAGCTTGGCCATCTTGGTAATGACCCGGTTGATTGGGTCGGGATCGGCGACGACCCAGAGACGGTGGCCTTGTCCGGCTTCGTCCCGGAAATCTATATCTGGTGCTTTTGCAATAAGAGGCTCGAAGATGCCGGTGATCTCTATCACCGGGTCGGCATAGAGTCCAAAAATCGGGCTAAAATTGGCGTTGCAGGCCCGCAACAGTTGCAGGCGGTCAGCCTTGGCCTTGGGCAGGGTTTCTTCGTGGGGCAGTACCTGGCCTTCGGAATAAGGGGACAAGCGAACGCCGCAGAAGAAGCCGCGCCGCGTAAGAGACCGGTTGCCAAGCGCGAATTCCTGTTCGTAAATATATAAGGCGGGCTTGTCCTCGCGGATGAGGACACTGTCCTTACGCCACCTGGCAAAATCCCGGCCGGCCCTGGTGTAACGGTTGTCCGCGTCGGTGTCTCCCGGGTAAATCTTCCCGTATTCGAGACGGATGACGTTATAAGGGTTGCGCCGGTAATACCGCTCCTGGGCAGCCTCATCGATAACGTCATAAGGCGGGGTGACTACCTCCGCCAGGTCGGGAACCAGGCGGGGATTATAGCGAAGACCTCTGATGGGGGTGATAAACGCCAAAACGCAATTGCCTCCTCCAAAACGCCAAGAACTTAAGGGTTTCGGTTATTTTAACGCCTGTACGGTTTGAAGGTCCGGTCCCGCCGCACGTGACAATTATAACCGATAAGTTCAAAGCTTGACTAGCTTTCTGCCTTTTTGTTTTCTTTACGCGTCCAGCGGTTGCTGTCGCGCTCGTAGTACTTGGCGAGCATACGTTTAAAGGCGTCTTCGAGGTCGATCCCCAGGGAATTGGCGTAGCAGGCTACGATAAAGAGGATGTCGGCGAGCTCCAGGGCCAGGTCGCCCTCCGGTTCGCCGGGCTTCTTGGGTTTCTGGCCGTAAAGGTGGTTGACTTCCCTGGCTAGTTCGCCCACTTCTTCGGTAAGGCGGGCCAGCATCGACAAGGGATGCCAGTACCCCTCTTCAAACTGCGCGATCCAGCGGTCCACTTCCTGCTGCATTTCCTTGATCCGCACGCTTTAAGCCCCCTGTCTGCCAAGACTGTTTACATTGTAATGCAAAACCCTGCGGAAAGCATACCGGAGTCACCGACAAGACATATTGTCCCACTGGGATGCGTAGACATTGTAATAGCTGTCGGGTACCGGGCATTCACTATTTTCCTTGACTTACACGCTGAATGCCGAATGCTGAACGCTGGGTGCTTTAAAAGGTGTAGCCAGTAATCTTATGAGTTGATGGGGAGGAACGCTGTCATGCGTTGGGTTGTTCTGCCGCGCGCGCCGGTGTCCATCGCGGTCGCTGTTTTGGTTGTCGTTGTCCTGGCCTATCTGGGGATCTCCAGCCACAAGGAAAAACAGAACATTAAGGGCGAAAGCATGCTGACGAAAGGCATCGAGCAGACCCGCAACAGTAAAAGCTTTCGCTACAAGATAACATCCAGGCTGGTCAGTGAAAAGGACGGTGAGACCTATCTCAGCCGGGTCACCGGGGAGCAGGTGGCCCCTGACCGGGTCCACATTAAGGGGATCTTGATCAACACCCCTATCGAACTGGTACAGATTGCCGATACGGCTTATATAAAGGACCAGATGACCGGAAAGTGGATAAAGCTGCAGGGCAACCGGTTTGCCCAAACCGAGCTTTTTATTACCGAGATCAACCCACTGGGTGTCTTTAACTTTAAAGACGTCCCGATTTTGGACTACAAGGGCCGTGACCGCCAGGGAGGGAAGAAGTTCGACCTCCTGGAGTTCGAGCCGGTCGTCCAGAATCCGTTTCTAGAAACGCAGTTTGCAGACTTCGCTTACAAGGTCTGGTTGTATCCCCAGGACCACCGTATCCGTAAGGTCAACCTCCAGGCACGAAGCAAGAATGACGAAACGCAGAAACTCATCATCGACATCGAGGTCTGGGACTACGACAAAAAGATAGAAATCAACCCGCCGATATAGAGGTCGGAGTCGAGGGAATGCGCTTGCGCGAATTCCGGGATTTTCTAACGGGTGTTGGGGCGTTAGGCATTGGGTGTAAGATAGAGGGAAGCCAATCGGCCACGGCCGATTCCCAGAAAAGAATAGAAAGCAGGTAAGCCCGGGAATGCGTTCGGGCTTACCTTGTTTTCGGGCGCCTTTTGGGGGGGGCGATAACTTTTTATTTTTCAACTTTTAGACTTGACCCCGGCGGTTAGAAAATTGACATAAAAGCTTGATTTAAGGTATAATAGGCCAGATTTTAGCAGCAGAGAACGCTGCTTGTTTTTACTGTTGGATTTTACATTAGGGTACGGGGGGAAGGATGGCGTGCACCCTGACGTTGAACGTGTGCTGGTGCCGGCCGCGGACATCGCGGAGAGGGTTAAGGCTCTCGGAGCACAAATCAGCAAGGACTATGAAGGCCAGGAAATCCTGGTCGTTGGCATTCTTAAGGGGTCTACGATCTTCCTGGCCGATCTGGTCCGGCGGATCGATCTCCCGCTTGCCATTGACTTCGTGGCCATTTCCAGTTACGGCAATTCCACCTCCTCCTCGGGGGTGGTCCGCATCCTCAAGGATCTTGAGGAAAGCATCGAAGGACGTCACATCCTGGTCGTCGAGGACATCATCGACACGGGGCTGACGCTCAACTACCTGCTTAAGAACCTCCAGAGCCGCAAGCCCGCCAGCATAAAAGTCTGCGCCCTGCTGGACAAGCCTTCCCGGCGCAAGATCGACGTACCCGTAGATTACCTGGGTTTCAGCATCCCCGACGAGTTTGTAGTCGGCTACGGGCTTGACTTTAACGAACGTTACCGCAACCTGCCCGATGCCTGCGTTCTAAAGAAATCCGCTTATGAATAGGAGGGCGGGAGAGTGCAGACGCCGAGCAACCAATTAGTTATCGTCCTGGATTTCGGCGGGCAGTACACCCAGCTGATCGCCCGGAGAATTCGCGAGTGCCGCGTTTACTGTGAAATCCTACCCTATTACACGCCGGTGGAAGATCTGGCGGCCAGGAAGCCGATGGGGCTGGTTTTCTCCGGGGGGCCGTCCAGCGTCTACGCGGAAGGCGCTCCCGAAATCGATCCCGCCGTCTACAAATCGGGTATCCCCATCCTGGGCATTTGCTACGGCATGCAATTGATGTCCCGGCAGCTCGGCGGCCGGGTGAGCCGCGCCGAGCAGCGGGAGTACGGAAAAACCATCCTGGAAATTATCGCAGGAGATCTGCTGTTTGCCGGTTTTGGCCCCCGCCAGCAGGTGTGGATGAGCCACGGAGACCGCGTCGAAGCCGCGCCCCCGGGCTTTAAGATCACGGCCCGCACGAACTGGTCGCCTGTCGCGGCCATGTCCCGGCCCGAGGATAAGCTGTACGCCGTGCAGTTTCACCCCGAGGTCGTGCACACCCCGAGGGGCAAGGAGATCCTGGAGCATTTCCTGTTCGACGTCTGCGGCTGCCGCGGGGATTGGACCATGGCCTCCTTTAAGGAGACGGCCATCGCCGAGATCCGCCGGGAAGTCGGAAACGGACAGGTGCTGTGCGCGCTGAGCGGCGGGGTCGATTCCTCGGTGGCCGCCGTTCTTGTGCACCAGGCGGTTGGAGACCGCCTGACGTGCGTGTTTGTCGATCACGGACTCCTGCGCAAGGGAGAGGCCGAAGAGGTTAGAAGGATTTTTCAGGACAAGTTCCGCATCAAGCTGCTCCACGTCGACGCCGGGGAGCGTTTCCTGCGCCGCTTGAAGGGCGTCGAAGATCCCGAGATGAAGCGTAAGATCATCGGTGAAGAGTTTATCCGCGTCTTCGA
The DNA here is from genome assembly GCF_052618305.1 of Desulforudis sp. DRI-14. Next base: position 82,875 of record NZ_JBQXEZ010000005.1, read on the forward strand.
GGAAGAGGCCTCCCGCCTGGGACGGATCGACTACCTCGTTCAGGGGACGCTCTACCCCGATGTCGTCGAAAGCGGCACGGCGACGGCGGCCGTGATCAAGTCCCACCACAACGTGGGCGGGCTTCCCGAGGACATGCGGTTCAAGCTGATCGAGCCCTTGCGGTGGCTGTTCAAGGACGAGGTCCGCGTTCTGGGCGAGGAGCTCGGCCTGCCGGAAGAGATCGTCTGGCGGCAGCCTTTCCCGGGTCCCGGGCTGGCCGTCCGCATTCTCGGCCCTGTAACTCCGGAGAAACTGCGCATCCTGCGCGAGGCGGACGCCATCGTCGTCGAGGAGATCCGCAAGGCCGGCCTGTACCGCAAAATCTGGCAGTCTTTCGCCGTGCTCCCCCCGATGCGCAGCGTAGGGGTTATGGGGGACGAGCGGACTTACGCCTATGCCGTCGTCGTACGCGCCGTGGACAGCCGCGACGGGATGACGGCCGACTGGGTGCGCCTCCCCTACGAAGTCCTGGAGGCCGTGTCTTCCCGCCTAGTCAGTGAAATTAAAGAGGTTAACCGGGTAGTCTATGATATAACGTCGAAACCGCCGGCCACCATCGAGTGGGAGTAAGTCGAAGTCAGTGAAAGGATGTGGTCGAGGAGGCAGGTGCACAGAAAGTCGTACCGAGCATCGAGGGAAGTAAACGGGGTTAATGAAATGAAAGGAGGAAATAAAGTGCAGCCCGTTATCGGTATCGTCATGGGGAGTGATTCCGACCTCCCGGTAATGCGCCAAGCGGCGGCCACACTGGAAGAGTTTAAGATCCCTTACGAAATAAACGTTGTCTCGGCTCACCGCACGCCTGAACGGGCCCGTGAGTACGCCAGGACGGCGGAAGAACGCGGCCTGGCCGTAATCATCGCCGCTGCGGGCGGGGCCGCCCATCTCGCCGGAGTGATGGCGGCGGAAACGACGCTGCCCGTCATCGGCGTGCCTGTCTCGTCGGGCAGCCTTCAGGGCATGGATGCGCTGCTGGCGACAGTACAGATGCCGCCGGGTATCCCGGTGGCCACGGTGGCGGTCAACGGGGCCAAAAACGCGGCCATCCTAGCGGTGCAAATCCTCGGCGCCGGGGACGCGCACATCCGCGCCCAGGTGAAATCCTTTAAAGAGAAAATGGCCCGCGCCGTCGAAGCGAAGAATGCGCGGCTTAAGTCCCTGGGCCTGGAGGAATATCTGCGGGAAATGGAGAAGGATTAGTAAGATAATCTGGCTGGCGCACTCCGCCCGGCGAACAGCTGCGGCGGAGGTTCGCGCCGTTATTAGCTTTTTCGGAGGGAAAGGCGTTGATCGAGCGTTACTCACTGCCGGAAATGAAGGCCGTCTGGTCGGACGAGAACCGCTTTCAGAAGTGGCTGGACGTCGAGATCCTGGCCTGCGAAGCGATGGCCATCCTGGGCAAGATTCCGGCAGAAGCCGTTGAGGTTATCAAGGAACGGGCCAGGTTTGACGTCCGGCGCATCAACGAAATCGAAAAGGTTACCCGCCACGATGTTATCGCATTTTTGACCTGCGTCAGCGAGTACGTAGGGGAAGAGGCCAAATACCTGCACCTGGGATTGACCTCGTCGGACGTCGTGGACACGGCGCTGGCCGTACGCATGGTGGAGGCCGGGCGATTGATCCTGGACAAGCTGGAAAAACTCTACCGGGTGCTGCTCGCCCAGGCGCAGAAGTATCGCCACACGCTGATTATCGGGCGCACGCACGGCATTCACGCCGAACCCATGACCTTCGGGCTGAAGATGCTCCTCTGGGCTGCCGAAACGGAGCGCAATATCGCCCGCATGAAAAACGCCATCGAAGAGGTCAGTGTGGGAAAGCTTTCAGGGGCGGTAGGCACTTACTCCAGCATTGATCCCTTTGTCGAGGAATACGTTTGCTCAAGGCTTTTGCTTGTTCCGGCCAAGGTGGCAACCCAGGTGATCCAGCGCGACCGCCACGCCGCTTACATGACGACGCTGGCTGTCATCGCCGCCTCCCTCGAAAAGTTTGCCGTGGAGATCCGCAACTTGCAGCGCACCGACCTGCGCGAAGCAGAGGAACCCTTTGTGCCCGGCCAAAAAGGTTCGTCTGCCATGCCGCACAAGCGGAATCCTATTGTTTGCGAGCGCATCACGGGTTTGTCCAGGCTGGTCCGCAGCAATGCCGCGGCGGCCCTTGAAAACGTGGCCCTCTGGCACGAGCGCGACATTTCGCATTCTTCGGTCGAGCGCGTTATTATCCCCGACAGCACGCTGGCTCTCGATTACATGCTCTACCGCTTTGCCATCGTCGTTGAAAAGATGCACGTCTATCCGGAGAATATGCTGCGCAACCTGGAGCGAACCCAGGGACTGGTTTTCTCGCAAAGGGTGCTTTTGGCCTTGGTGGACAAGGGCCTTACGCGCGAGGAAGCCTACCAGATCGTGCAGCGCAACGCCATGGAATCGTGGAACTCGCAGGAGCCTTTAAAGGACCTTTTGGCCCGCGACGCCGACGTCCAGCAGTACCTGAGCCGCGCGGAGCTCGACGAAATCTTTGACTACAGGTATTTCACCCGCCGGATTGACACAATTTTTGCCCGTTTTGGCTTGTAAAGGCTGATCTAAATTCGAAGTAGAGGGGATCGCCCGTGGAGAAAGGCGAGTTCATTTACGAGGGAAAAGCGAAGAAAGTCTACAGGACGGATAATCCCGACTATTACATCGTCTCTTACAAGGATGACACACGACCCCCTCGTGACCCGCGGGTATATCGAGGTCTTAAAACTTGCCACACCGGATGAGGTGCGTTTCCTGTCGGCTACGGCGCTTCGGGTCAACGGCATCCTGAAGGAATATCTGGCTGCGAGGGGCCTGCTTCTGGTTGATTTCAAGCTGGAGTTTGGCAAGGATAGTGCCGGCCGGATCCTGCTTGCCGATGAGATCTCTCCCGACACGTGCCGTTTTTGGGATGCCCAGACCAGGGAAAAACTGGACAAGGACCGTTTCCGCCGCGATCTTGGCGGCGTAGAGGATGCCTACGCCGAAGTCCTCAAGCGGCTGACGAGTTAGCCGCTTACAGGACGGGCGTTGGATGTTGGACGTTAGAGACAGAAGAGGGAATTCACCCAAAGGGAATTCCGAATCTAGTAAGTTTTAAGGCTTTAAGGAATTTCCGTATAGAAGTTTTGCCACTTATCTGAGTGCCTAATGCCTGATGCTTAGCGCTTAGACTGGGAGTGGGGTCATGTCTGACTGGTGCGATAAGATGCGCGAGGAATGCGGTATTTTTGGCATCTGGGGTCCGGGAAGAGACGTTGCCAGGCTGACTTATTACGGGCTGTACGCCCTCCAGCACCGGGGCCAGGAGAGCGCGGGCATAGCCGTCGCTGACGGCCGCCGCATCAGGCTGCACAAAGGCATGGGCCTGGTCCCCGAGGTATTTGGCAGCGATACCCTGGATTTGCTGCAGGGAGATATCGCCGTCGGTCACGTGCGCTATTCAACGACAGGAGCCAGCCACCCGGTCAACGCGCAGCCCCTGGTTTTCCACTACGCCAAGGGACAGATCGGCCTCGCCCACAACGGCAACCTTACGAACACCACGGAACTGAGGCGCTACCTGGCATCGACCGGGGCAGTGTTCCAGAGCACGACCGACAGCGAAATCATTGTCAACCTGATCGCCCGTTACAGCCAGCTCAGCCTTGAGGAGGCCATTCTCAAGGCGATGCAGGATATCGAAGGCGCTTATTCCATCCTCGTCATCACTGAGGACCGCCTTATCGCCGTGCGCGACCCCCAAGGGTTCCGGCCTCTTTGTATGGGCCGGCTCGGCGACGGGTTTATCGTGGCCTCGGAATCCTGTGCCCTGGATACGGTAGGGGCGACGTTTATAAGGGACGTCGAGCCGGGGGAAGTTATCGTCATCGACAAAAGGGGCGTATCGTCCTGTCACGCGCAGAAGAAGCCGCGGGCCCACTGCATCTTCGAGTACATCTACTTCGCCCGCCCCGACAGCGTTATCGATGGCTTCACCGTAAACCGCATCCGCCGCGAACTCGGTCGCCAGTTGGCGCGCGAGTTCAGGACCGAGGCCGATATCGTGATCGCGGTTCCGGACTCGGGAACGCCGGCTGCGCGGGGATACGCCGAGGAATCCGGGATTCCTTTTGAGGAAGGATTGATGAAGAACCGTTACATCGGGCGGACCTTCATCCAGCCTTCGCAGAATCTCCGCGACGTCGGGGTAAGCTTGAAACTCAACCCGATCCGCGAGGTGCTCGAAGGGAAAAGGGTGATCCTGGTGGACGATTCCCTGGTGCGAGGGACGACGAGCGGCAGGATCGTCCGCATGCTACGCAGCGCGGGGGTTAAGGAGGTACACCTTGCCTTAAGCTCGCCTCCGATTATCCGGTCCTGTTTCTTCGGCATCGATACCTCAAACGAGAAGGAACTGATCGCTGCCCACAAGCCTCTCGACGAGATATGCAGCTATACAGGGGCGGACAGCCTTCATTATTTAAGCCTGTCGGGGCTTCTCGACGTTTTCGGCGATTACAGGGACAATTTCTGCACGGCCTGCTTCAGCGGCAGGTACCCCGTCTCTATCGGCTGTTCGCAGGAGGCCGGGAAGCATGCTCTGGAGGAAGCGAGGGTTTTAGGGTGGCTGAGAAAGGCAGACTGACCTACGCCGGCGCGGGTGTGGACATCCAGGCGGGCAACCGGGCGGTGGAGATGATGCGCGACGCCGTACGGAGCACGCGTCGCCCCGAGGTGCTGGCCGACATCGGCGGCTTCGGCGGTCTTTTTGCTTTGGGGGATAAATACAAGGAGCCCGTGCTTGTTTCCGGCACCGATGGCGTTGGAACGAAATTAAAGGTTGCTTTTGCTATGGATGTGCACGACACGGTGGGCATCGACCTCGTGGCGATGTGCGTTAACGATATTCTGACCCACGGGGCGGAACCGCTCTTTTTCCTGGACTACCTGGCGGTGGGCAAGATGGAACCGGAGAAGGCGGCCGTAATCGTGTCCGGCATCGCCGAGGGCTGCCGCCAGGCCGGGTGCGCTTTAATCGGCGGGGAGACTGCCGAAATGCCGGGGTTTTACGCGCCCGGGGAATACGACATGGCCGGCTTCGCCGTGGGCGTGGTGGAGAAATCGGCCATTGTCGACGGCCGCCGCATCCGTCCGGGAGATGTCCTGGTGGGGCTGGCTTCGTCGGGGCTTCACTCCAACGGCTATTCCCTGGCCCGGAGAGCCATCCTGGAAGTGGGAGACTTTGAGATCGACAATTACCACCATGCCCTGGGTCGTACGGTGGGCGAGGAACTGCTCGTCCCCACGCGGATTTATGTACGCCCGATCCTGAGCGCCCTGCGGAAGTTTGACATCCGCGGCATGGTCCACGTTACAGGGGGCGGGATCACCGAAAACCTGCCGAGGGTGCTGCCGCAGGGGCTGGCCGCCTTCGTGGAACGCTCGGCCTGGCCGGGCCTGCCCGTCTTCGAACTGATCAGGGAACTCGGTGACGTGGACGAGGCGGAAATGCGCCGGACCTTTAACATGGGCATCGGCTTTATCCTCGTGGTCCCCGCGGACCAGGCCGGAGAGTTGATGGACGATATGCGGGCGGCCGGCGAACAGCCGTACCTAATCGGGCGGATCGACTATGGAACGCGAGGCGTGGTCTATGTTTAGTAGTCGGTAGTCAGTAGTCGGATTTAGGATATAAGGAATAGAGATTGAAGGAATTTGGTCTAAGCCAGATTTCAACAAGTATCTGAGTGCCGAATGCTGAAAGCTGAAAGCCCAAGTTACCCGCGTGACGGCAGACAGGGTGTCTGAACAGCCGTAAGGAGATGAGGGGTTTTGCCGGAATTGACTATAGGTGTCCTCGCTTCGGGCCGGGGTTCAAATCTGCAGTCCATTCTCGACGCTATCGGCGAGGGGCGGCTTGAGGCGCGGGTGGCCGTCGTGATCAGCGACAACCGCGAGGCTATGGCCCTGGAGCGGGCCAGGTCCCGGGGCATTCCGGCCTTCTTCGTCGATTACAAGGCTTACCCTGCAAAGGCCGATTATGAGCGGGTCGTCGTGCGATTGCTTAATAAGTACGGTGTCGAACTGGTATGCCTGGCGGGTTACATGCGCATCGCCACGCCGGTGCTGCTGGACGCCTTCCCGAACCGCATCTTGAACATTCATCCCAGCTTACTGCCCTCGTTTCCGGGGCTGCACGCGCAGCGGCAGGCCCTCGATTACGGGGTTCGCTATTCGGGCTGCACCGTGCACTTCGTCGATCAGGGCGTAGACAGCGGGCCGATCATTCTCCAGGCCGTCGTTCCCGTGCTCAAGGACGATACCGAAGAGACTCTTTCCGCCCGCATCCTGGCCGAGGAACACAAGATCTATGTCGAGGCGATCAGGCTGTACCAGCGTGGCTGCCTGGAGATAGAAGGGCGACGGGTCAGGATCAAGGACATTGATGAGAACAAGTAATGTTTTGAGGAGGCTCAACCATGCCTGTACGCCGGGCCTTAATCAGCGTATCGGATAAACAGGGGATCGTGGAGTTCGCCCGGGGGCTCACGGACTTCGGCGCAGAGATTGTTTCCACCGGGGGAACGGCCAAAACGCTCCTGCAGGCCGGCATCCCGGTGACGCCCATCTCTGCGGTGACCGGTTTCCCCGAGATCCTGGGGGGACGTGTCAAGACCCTCCATCCCAAGATCCACGGGGGCATCCTGGCGATGCGCACGCCGGAGCACCTCAATCAGCTGGGAGAGTTCGACATCGCGACGATCGACTTGGTGGCCGTCAACCTGTATCCCTTCAAGCAAACGGTTGCCCGCGAGGGCGTGACTTTGGAGGAAGCCATCGAGAACATCGACATCGGAGGCCCGAGTATGATCCGGGCCGCCGCCAAGAACTACCGCTGGGTAACCGTCGTCGTGAACCCCCGGCGCTATGACGAAATCCTGGCGGCGCTTCGCGAGGCCGGCGACACGAGCGAAGACCTTCGGCTGGCCCTCGCCCAGGAAGCCTTTGCGCACACGGCCCACTACGACGCCGCCATCGCCGGTTATCTCGCCGCCTATCCCATCGGTGTGGAGACCTTCCCCGCCGAAGTGGCCTTGCCCTTCGAACGCGTGCAACTGCTGCGCTACGGAGAGAATCCCCACCAGCGGGCGGCTTTTTACCGCAACCTGAACGTCAGAGGGGCATCGGTGGCGACGGCCCGCCAGTTGCACGGTAAGGAACTGTCCTACAACAACATCCTCGACCTGAACGCCGCCTTCGAACTTGTACGGGAGTTCACCGAGCCGACGGCGGTGATCGTCAAGCACAACAACCCTTGCGGGGCGGCGTCCCGCGAGCGCCTCGCCGAGGCCTACCGCCTGGCGTATGCCGCCGATCCGGTCTCGGCTTTCGGCGGCATCGTGGCCGTCAACCGCCCCGTCGACCGCGAGACGGCCGAGGAGATGGTGAAGATCTTCCTGGAGGCCGTTATCGCTCCGGAGTTTGAGCCGGGGGCGCTGGAGGTCCTTAAGCAAAAAGCCGGCTTGCGCCTGCTGAAGACAGGTCCGGTGGGGGCGGGAACGGCCGACCGGTTGGAGATGCGCAAGGTCAACGGGGGGCTTTTGATCCAGGAAACGGACAACGCCCTTTACCGGGAGGCCCACCTGAAGGTCGTCACCATCCACCAGCCCTCTCCGGAAGATTTCGCCGAAATGGCCTTTGCGTTTAAGGTTTGTAAGCACGTGAAGTCCAACGCCATTACAGTAACCAAGGACCGGAGGCTCCTCGGCGTCGGGGCGGGCCAGATGAACCGCGTGGGATCGGCCCGCATCGCCCTTGAGCAGGCCGGCGAAGAGGTCAGGGGCGCGGTGCTGGCCTCGGACGCCTTTTTCCCGTTTCCCGACACAGTGATCGAGGCCGCCAAGTACGGCATCAGGGCGATCATTCAGCCCGGAGGGTCGGTCAGAGACGAGGAATCCATCAAGGCGGCCAACGAGAACGGCATCGCCATGGTGTTCACCGGGATGAGACATTTTAGGCACTAGGCCGTAAACATTGAGCGTTAGGAATCAGAGCATAACCCGTGATTTCCTGTGTGTTATCTACTCAATGCAGTTATCCCCTGGAAAACCCTGGTTTATAGTGCCGCAGTATCTACCCCAGCGGTATGAAACCAGCAGTTTTGGCGTTAGTAGAAATTCGGGATGGAAGTGCCTAATGCTTAATGCTAATATGGGAGGCTTACGGCATTGAAGATTCTTGTCATCGGCGGGGGCGGGCGCGAACATGCCCTGGTCTGGAAGCTTAGCCAAAGCCCGCGCGTCACCGAAATCTTTGCGGCGCCGGGCAACCCGGGCATGCTCGGTTCCGCCGTCTGTGTCCCCATCCAGGCCGAAGATATTCCCGCCTTGCTGGAGTTCGCCAAAAAGGAACACATCGACCTGACGGTCGTTGGGCCGGAGGCGCCTCTTGTCAAGGGTCTTGCCGACGTCTTTGCGGAAAACGGACTCAGGGTTTTTGGCCCTGAAAGGCGCGCGGCCCAGCTGGAAGGCAGCAAATCCTTTGCCAAGGAAGTCATGCTTGCCGCCGGGGTTCCTACGGCCGCTGCCCAGGTTTTCGACAACTATGCCGAAGCCGACAGTTACATCAGGGCGCTGCGCGGCCCTTGCGTGGTTAAGGCTGACGGTCTGGCCGCCGGCAAGGGGGTAATCGTGGCCCAGAGGCCGGTGGAGGCCCTGCAGGCCGCCGAGGACATGCTGGTTAAGGGCGCTTTCGGCGAGGCCGGCTCCAGGATCCTGGTGGAAGAGGTCCTGGAAGGTGAAGAGGCAAGCCTTTTGGCCTTTACCGACGGGAAAACGGTGCTGCCCTTGCTTCCCGCCCAGGACCACAAACGGATTTACGACGGCGATCTCGGCCCGAACACGGGGGGCATGGGCGCCTACGCCCCGGCTCCGGTCTGCCCGCCCGCGATGATTTCCAGGGTGATTGAGGAAATCATTGTCCCCACCGTCAAAGAACTGAAGTCGCGGGGCATCGTCTACCGCGGCGTCATCTATGCGGGCTTGATGATTACCGGCGACGGGCCGAAGGTCCTGGAATTCAACGTTCGCTTCGGCGACCCGGAAGCGCAGCCGCTGCTTGCGCTGTTGAAGAACGACCTGGCCGACGTCTGTGAAGCCGTCATCGAGGGAAGGCTGCATGAAATCGAGCTTGCATGGGAGGAAGGCGCGGCAGTCTGTGTCGTTCTTGCCGCCCAGGGTTACCCCGGGGCTTACCCGAAGGGAGACCTGATCAGCGGGCTGGATGAGGCCGCGAAGGACGCCATGGTCTTTCACGCCGGCACCGCGTTGCGCAACGGCAAGATCGTGACGGCCGGCGGAAGGGTGCTCGGGATCACCGCCAGGGGCCGGGATTTAAACGAGGCGATCGATCGGGCTTACCGTACGGTGAACAAGATATCCTTTGAAGGTATGCATTTCCGGAGGGATATCGCGCAGAAAGCACTTAAATAGCGTTCAGCATTCAGCGTTCAGCATTCGGATAAGGATTTTTCCCATTCTGGGCCGAGTGCCGAGTGCGCCCAGCACTTAAATGGAAGAGATGAGTTACAGCCAGACCTGTCTTCTGGTGTCTCAAAGACTATGATTTGCTCTAAAGGTAAGGGCTCTGGGAGTTAAGTGCTGGGCCCATAGGGGGAGTGTCGTTTTGCTTAAGATAGTGGAATCAGGAACGGCTGACGTTCTCACCCGCCGCTCTTTTGAGGCCCCGGACGAGATTATCGAGCGCGTGGCTGCGATTGTGGCGGAGGTTAAGGAGCGCGGTGATGAAGCGCTCATAGACTTTACCGCGCGTTTTGACGGCGTTGCTATAGAGGCCGGCGAGCTGCGGGTCACGCCGGCCGAGGTGGAAACGGCTTACCGCCTCGTCGAACCAGATTTCCTGGAGGCCCTGAAGGCCGCCAAGGAGCGCATCCTGGCTTTCCATCGCCGGCAACTGCCCGCTTCCTGGTTCGATGCGACGGACGACGCTTTTGCCGGTCAACTCGTCCGTCCTCTGGAAAGGGTTGGCATCTACGTTCCGGGAGGTACGGCGACTTATCCCTCTTCCGTGTTGATGAACGCCGTCCCGGCCGGTGTGGCCGGCGTAGGGCAGATCGTCATGGCAACCCCGCCCGGCAGGAACGGTACGATTAATCCGCACACCCTTGTAGCCGCCGCTGAAGCCGGGGTAACCGAGATTTACCGGGTGGGCGGCGCCCAGGCCGTAGCCGCCCTGGCTTTCGGCACGGCAACCATCCGTAAAGTGGACAAGATCACCGGACCGGGCAACATCTACGTAACCGTGGCCAAGAAGCTGGTTTTCGGGCAGGTCGGCATCGATATGCTGGCCGGGCCCAGTGAAGTTGTAGTTATCGCCGACCGTTCCGCGGATCCCGGCCTGGTGGCGGCCGATCTCCTGGCGCAGGCCGAACACGACGTGCTGGCCCGGGCCATCTTGATCACCACCAGCTGGGAACTGGCGGCGAAAGTCCGGGACGGGCTGGCCGCTCTGGTGGAGACCATGGATCGTCGAGAGGTGCTGGAGAAGGCGCTCAAAGAAGGGGCGCTGGCCGTTGTCGCCAAGGACCTGGATGAGGCGGTGGCCCTGGCCAACCGGTTCGCTCCCGAACACCTCGAATTGATGGTGGAGGACCCCTTTGCCCTGCTCGGCAAGGTCAGGCACGCCGGAGCCGTTTTTCTGGGGGACTGCACGCCGGTGGCTCTCGGCGATTACGCCGCGGGTCCCAACCACGTCCTTCCCACGGGGGGGACGGCCAGGTTCTTCTCGGGCCTGGGGGTTGAAACCTTTCTTAAAAGAATCAACGTCTTCTCCGCGGGCCGGGACGCATTCCGGGAATTGGCCGGCTGCGTGTCCAGGCTGGCGGAGATAGAGGGGCTGCCGGCCCACGCCTGGGCCGTCAACGTACGCAGAGAGGGGGCGGAGGATTGATGCCGGACGAGATAAAAAAGCTCTTAAGGTCTGAACTCAGGGACCTGGTTCCGTACCACGTGCCGGCTTACAAAGGCGTTATCAAGCTGGACGCCAACGAGAACAATTTTGAGTTTCCCCCTGCGGCCGCCGCCGACATCGCGAAAAGGATACGCTCCGAGATATACAACCGCTATCCCGACAGCGAGGCCCGGAGCCTGCGGCAGGCCCTGGCCTCCCGCCACGGCATCGATATCGGCCAGGTGATGGTCGGCAACGGTTCCGACGAACTGATCCTGGACCTGATGCTGGCCTTCGCCGCCGGAGCCAAGGTGCTAATCGCCGTGCCGACCTTCAGCATGTATGCCATCCACGCCGTCATCGCCGGGGCGCAACCGGTACCGGTCGCCCGCCGGGAGGACTTCAACCTTGACGTCGAGGCCCTTGTTTCCGCAGCGGCGGACCCGGACGTTAAAATGATCGTCCTTTGCACGCCCAATAACCCCACCGGCAACGTTATCCCGCCGGAGGAACTGGAAACGGTTTTGCGGGAGAGCCGGGCGATGGTGGTGGTAGACGAAGCTTACATTGACTTCGGGGGCGTTCCGGCGCTGCCCCTCGTCGCCATGTACCCCCGGCTGGTGTTGCTGCGGACCTTCTCCAAGGCCTTTGCCCTTGCCGGGCTGCGCGTGGGATATCTCCTGGCGCAGGAACAGACCGTCGAGGCGTTGTGGCGGGTGAAGCAGCCGTTTAACGTCAACAGTTTTTCGCAACTGGCGGCCGAGGCCGTGCTCGCGCATCGAACCGAGTTTGAAGAGCGCATCGCTCTGATTATCAGGGAGCGGGACCGCTTGTACGCCGCCCTTCAAGCGATGCCCGGGGTGGAGGCCTACCCTTCGGAGGCCAACTTCATCCTGTTCAGGACCCCGCTGCCCGGCGGGAGAGTCTACGAGGAGTTACTGGCCAGGGGTGTGCTGGTCAGGAACCTGGACGGCCCGCGGCTTGAACGTTGCCTGAGGGTCTCGGTGGGGAAGCCCAAGGAAAACGATTTCTTCCTGGGAGCCCTGGACGATGTCCTTAGAATCTATAAATAGTTTAAGGAAAGGGATAGAAGGGGGGATGGGGCATTGCGCAGGGGCGAAGTGCACCGCCAGACGGGCGAGACCGATATCCGGGTGGAAGTGATGATCGACGGTAACGGGGGATATGAACTGCAGACGGGTATCCCGTTCTTCGAGCACATGCTCGCCTTGCTGGCCAAGTTCAGTTCCTTCGATTTAAAGATCAAGGCCCGTGGGGACCTGCAGGTCGACGCCCACCACACCGTCGAGGACGTCGGCATCTGCCTGGGCGAGGCACTGGCCAAAGCTCTCGGGAACAAGGCCGGGATCAGGCGTTTCGGGCACGCCGTCGTGCCTATGGACGAATCCCTGGTAATGGTGGCCCTCGACTTGAGCGGCAGGGGATACCTGGCCTTTGAAGTCGGTATCCCGGCTTCGAAAGTCGGCGATTTTGACACCGAACTGGTGGAAGAGTTCCTGCGCGCGCTTGCGCATAACGGGCGCTTCAACCTGCACGTCCGGAGGCTGGCCGGCGGGAACAGTCACCACATCATCGAGGCTGTTTTCAAGGGCCTGGGGCTGGCCCTGGGCGACGCGGTGGCCATTGACGCCGGTAGAGGAATCCCTTCGACGAAGGGCGTAATAAACTGAACAGGGTGAAATAAGTTGATTGTCATCATCGACTACGGTATGGGCAACCTGCGCAGCGTGCAGAAGGGTTTTGCCAAGGTGGGCTGGGAAGCCGGGATTGTGTCGGAGCCGGAAGCCCTGGAGGCCGCTCGCGGCGTTGTCCTGCCCGGGGTGGGGGCCTTTGCCGACGCCATGCGGAACCTGAGAGACATGGGGATGGACCTTGCCATCCGGCGGGCGATAGACGCCGGAAAGCCGTTTCTCGGCATTTGTCTCGGCCAGCAGCTCCTTTTCGAGTCCAGCGAAGAGTGGGGACGCAGCCGGGGCCTCGGCGTTTTCCGCGGGACCAACCGGCGGCTCCCGGAAAGCGTGAAAGTCCCGCACATGGGCTGGAACGAGATGGAAATCAGGCGTCCCTCGCCCATTTTTGCGGGGATACCCGACCGCGCGCGTTTCTACTTCGTGCATTCGTACCATGTACAGCCTGTCGATGACGAAATCATCCTGGCCGAGACGGAGTACGGCGTGCGCTTTGCTTCGGTGGTCGGCCGGGGCAATGTTTTCGGCATACAGTTCCACCCGGAGAAGAGCAGCGGCTTCGGGCTGCAAATCCTGCGGAATTTCGGAAAGTTGGTGAAGGATGCTAGTATTTCCGGCGATTGACCTGCGCGGGGGGCGATGTGTCCGCCTCATCCAGGGGCGTCTTGACAAGGAGACCGTTTACAGCAACGACCCGGCGGCCGTGGCCCTGCGGTGGCAGGAGCAGGGCGCGGAGTACCTGCATGTCGTCGACCTCGACGGGGCTTTCGCCGGGCAGCCCAGGAACGCGGAAGCGATAAGCGCGATCATCCGGGCGGTCAGGATACCCGTGCAACTGGGCGGCGGGATCAGAAATATGGAGACCGTGCGCGGCTACCTCGGGCTGGGGGTGGAGCGCGTTATTTTGGGAACGGCCGCGGTGAGCGATCCCGCCTTCCTTGGCGAGGCCCTCGCCGAGTTTGGGGAGCGCATTGTCGTCGGCGTGGACTGCCGCGACGGGCGGGTCTGCGTCGAGGGGTGGGGCAAGGCCGTCGCCAGGGACTACCTGGATTTTCTCAAAGAAATCAGCTGTCTCGGAGTAAAACGCATTGTTTTGACCGATATCCGCCGGGACGGGATGCTGCAGGGGCAGAACCTGGCCTCCATCGAGAGGGCTTGCCGGGAGACAACCCTGAAGGTGATCGCCTCCGGCGGAGTGGCCGGCATTAACGACATCAAGGCCCTGAAGGCCTTGAGCCTCGAGGGGATAGAAGGCGTGATTATCGGAAAAGCCCTTTATGCCGGGACGATCAAGCTGCGGGAAGCCCTGGCGGTGGCGAAAGGGGAATAAGAGTTGTTAGCCAAGCGCATCATTCCCTGCCTGGACGTGACGGGCGGGCGCGTCGTCAAGGGCGTAAACTTCGTCGATCTGCGCGATGCGGGGGACCCCGTCGAACTTGCCGCCTTTTACGACCGTGAAGGCGCCGACGAGGTTGTGTTTTTGGACATTACGGCGTCATCCGACGGGCGGGACATCATGCTCGACGTCGTGCACCGTACGGCGGAGGAGGTTTTCATCCCGTTCACCGTCGGCGGGGGCCTGCGCAGCGTCGAGGACATCCGTTTGATGCTGGCGGCCGGAGCTGATAAGATATCATTGAATACCGCCGCTGTGAAAAACCCTTCGCTGGTTGCCGAAGGAGCTGAAAAATTCGGCGCCCAGTGCATCGTGGTCGCCATCGACGCCAAGCAGACGGCTCCGGGCAAGTGGGAGGTCTTCATTCACGGGGGCCGCACCCCTACAGGGATCGACGCCCTGGAGTGGGCGCGCCGGGTCGAGGCTCTCGGCGCGGGCGAGATCCTGCTGACCAGCATGGACCGCGACGGCACCAAGGACGGCTACGACATCGCTTTAACGAGGGCTGTGGCTGACGCCGTTAGGATCCCGGTCATTGCCTCGGGAGGGGTGGGCAACCTCGAGCACATCGCGGAAGGACTCACCGACGGCGGGGCGGATGCCGCCCTGGCGGCCTCGATCTTTCACTTCGGCGAGTACTCGGTCCGCCAGACCAAAGAGTTCCTGCGCGAGCGGGGGATACCTGTACGACTGTAGCAAGTCGGTAGTCAGGGGACGGGTTTGGGTTCGGAGTACCGGAAAGTGTGATTATAAATTATAAGCTTTTAGGCATATAAAGTAAGAATTAAGGGATTTGGCTTCAGCCAAATCCCAACAAGTATCTGGGTGCCGAATGCGAGTGCCGGGTCAGACGTAGAACGAAGATGTTACGACGAGGCTCTTGTGCGAGTTGATTGATCATATTACGATTTGGTTTTTCCCGGGGAGGGATGGAGCAGGTGGGTTTCAAGATAGATAAGCTGAAGTTCAACCAGGACGGTTTGATCCCGGTGATCATCCAGGACGTCAGGACGAATAAGGTCCTGATGCTGGCTTACATGAACAGGGAAGCCCTTGAAAAAACGATGCAGTCCGGCGAAACGTGGTTCTGGAGCCGCAGTCGCCAAAAGCTGTGGCACAAGGGCGAGACCTCCGGGCACGTCCAGCGGGTGGATGAGATCTTTTTTGACTGCGACGCCGACACGCTGCTGATCAAGGTGGAACAGCACGGAGCCTGTTGTCACGAAGGATACAGCACCTGTTTCCATTACAAGATCGCCGAGAGCGGCGTCGCCATCGTCGGGGAGATGGCCTTCGACCCGAGTTTGGTCTACAGTAAGGATGTGCAAAGGGATGCCGCGGCGGCCGACCAGCCTCCCGCCCGGCCCCAGGCGGCGGTTCGGGATGAGAAGAGTGTCGACAGCGTAGCTATCCTTAATGAACTGTACGATCTTATTGTCAGCCGCAAGAGCCAGAGACCCTCGGGAGCCTATACCAGCTACCTGTTTGATAAGGGCCTGGATAAGATCTTGAAAAAGATCGGGGAGGAGACTTCCGAGGTCATCATCGGGGCGAAAAACCACATCCGCGAGGAAGTGGTCTACGAGGTCGCCGACCTTTTCTATCACGTGATGGTCCTCCTGGCGGACCAGGGTATTCACCTCAACGAGGTGATGCGGGAACTGGAGAACAGAAGGAAATAGAAGCTGTTGGCCGTCAGATGTTGATGTTTGATGTTGGTTATCGGGTATAGGTAAGAAGAGCCCGGGCGACGAGTGCCCGAGGTTTAGTGCCTAAAGCCCAACGCCCAGTGCCCAGCGCTCAAAGCCTAATCCAAGTGTCCGGAAGGCTGCGGATAATCCGCAGCCTTCCCGTTTGTGGTATAATCTTCTAGGTATTTACCCAGGATGGATATAGATTAAACTGGAGGACTTGCTATTTGGACTTGTTAGACCAGCTCAACCCGGCGCAGGCCCGGGCCGTCACTCATCCGGGAGGACCTCTCCTGGTGGTGGCCGGGGCGGGGAGCGGCAAGACCCGCGTCTTGACCTGCCGCGTCGCCTACCTTATGCGCCACCTGGGCGTGCCCGCGCACCAGATTCTAGCTATTACCTTCACCAACAAGGCGGCGCGGGAGATGCGCGAGCGCATCGAGAAACTGGTGCCCTTTGCGGTCCGGGACATCTGGATCTCGACTTTTCACGCCGCCTGCCTGCGCATCCTGCGGCGCGACATCGCCGCCCTGGGTTACGACCGCGGTTTCGTCATCTACGACGAGGGCGACCAGCAGACCGTCGTCAAGAGCTGCCTGGCCGACCTGGACCTCGATCCCAAGAAGTACCCTCCGCGCGGTATGCTGACCGCCATTTCCCATCAGAAAAATTGGCTGGTCGACGCCGAAGAATACGCGGCAGGGGCCGATGGCTACTGGGAAGAACTAGTCGCTCAAGTTTACAAGCGCTACCAGGAGCGCCTGCGGGAGAACAACGCCCTGGATTTTGACGACCTGCTCTGCATGACGGTACGCCTCTTCCGCGAGATCCCGCAGGTGTTGGAGTATTACCAGGAGCGCTTCCGCTACATTCTCATCGACGAATACCAGGACACCAACCACGCCCAGTACGTCCTTGTCAACTTGCTTGCCAGGCGCGACCGCAACCTGACGGTCGTCGGGGACCCGGACCAGTCGATTTTCGGCTGGAGGGGGGCCGACCTACGCAACATCATGGATTTTGAGCGGGACTATCCCGAGGCGACCGTCGTTAAGCTGGAGGAGAACTACCGCTCGACGGGACATATCCTGGACGCCGCCAACAGCGTCATCCGGCATAACCTGGAACGTAAGGAAAAGAAACTTTGGACCAGCAAGGACAGAGGCGAGCCCCTGCGCCTGTTTAAGGCCCCCGACGAACAGGCTGAAGCCCGGTTCATCGCCGACCGCATCCGCTGGCTGAGGTTTTCCGGGCAGAGGAAGTACCGGGAATTCGCCGTGCTCTATCGCACGCATGCCCAGTCGCGCGTGCTGGAGGAAGTTTTCCTGCGTAACGGCATCCCCTACACCATCGTGGGGGGGCTGAGTTTTTACGAGCGCAAAGAGATCAAAGACCTTCTGGCCTACCTGAGGGTCATCGTCAACCCGGCCGACGCGGTGAGCTTGGAGCGGATCATCAACGTTCCGCGGCGGGGGATCGGTAAGGCCTCCCTGCAAAAGTTTTTTGCGTTCGCCTATGACGCAGGAATCAGCCTGGGTAACGCCCTGCTGCGGAGCGGGGAAATCGCCGGACTTTCCCAAAAGGTGTCCCGGGAGATGACCGAACTGGGACGAAAAATCGCCGCATGGCGTGAACAAGCCGAGAGCGGGGTGACCTCCATCGTGCGCGACGTGCTGGAAGGAACGGGATACTGGCAGGAACTGGTCAACGAAAAGTCCGTCGAGGCGCAGACACGCATGGAGAACCTCGCGGAATTTCTGTCCGTGACGAGACAGTTTGACGAGGCTAAGGGCGGCAGCCTGCTGGAGTTCCTCAACGAGCTGGCGCTGGTTACCGACCTTGACCGGTACAACCAGGACGATGACCAGGTGACGCTGATGACGCTGCACTCGGCCAAGGGGCTCGAGTTCCCCGTCGTTTTTCTCGCCGGACTTGAGGAAGGCGTCTTCCCGCTATCCAGGGCCCTGGCCGAGCCGCGGGAACTTGAAGAGGAAAGGCGGCTGTGCTACGTAGGGATCACGCGGGCCCGGGAGCTGCTCTTCCTGACCTGCTGCCAGAGCAGATGGCTGTACGGCAACGTGCATTATAACCAGCCGTCGCGGTTCCTTCTGGAGATACCGCCGGAGTTGGTGGCCCAGGAAGGGGAAGCGGCGCCGGTGGGAGCCGAAACGAAGCCGACCGGCCCCGCGGATACGGTTTCGTTCTGTGATGGCGACAGGGTACGCCACCAAAAATGGGGGGAAGGCGTGGTTGTCCAGGTTGTGGGGGAAGGAAGCGATATGCAGTTGAAGGTGGCGTTTCCGAAGCAGGGGATCAAGACACTGCTTGTAGCCTACGCTCCCCTTGAAAAACTCAATCCTGGCGGATTGAGCAGTAGTTATCGGAAGGGAACACTGTGATTAGATGGAACGTTTGCTGCTGGTAGCTGTCCTGACGGCCCTGATTCACGCCGTTAACACCATGGCTTACGGCGTGCGCCTGGTGGGCGTGCGCACCCAGCGCCTGGCTACGGCTGTTTCGCTTTTCAACATCGTCTTTTTGGTGGCCAGCGCCGCGAACATGATCCAGGCACCGCTGCTCTCGTCGCTGGTGGAGCAGGTTATCAATACGGCGCTGAGCGCGGCTTCTCCAGGCGGGGACCTTTTCAGCAACCCGGTTTACCGGCAAGGGCTGCAAAGCCTCGCCGGGGACCTCCGCAGCGTGATCCTGGCCGCTTCGCTGGGGACGCTGGCCGGCGGCATCCTGATCCCGCCTTTCGTACGCATTCTGTCGCGCGCCGTGCTTTTTTTCGACGAGGTCGGTTCGGTGCCCCGCATGCTTGCCGCCGCCGTTCTTTCTCCGCGCCGCACCCTGCGTTTTTTAAGACAGGTACAGCTTCCCAGGCCGGGGCGCCTGTTGCGCGGCACGGCCCGGGAACGCCGGCGGCTCCCGGCGACCTTCCTCCTGCTGAACGTCGTTGTCACCGGGATCTACACGATCGGCGTACTGTCGGCCCTGTACGCCGGGGCGCTCTTCCCGGAATTCCGCGGGACGGCCATTCTGCTCTCGGGAATTGTCAACGGCATCGCGACGGTGCTGATCGCCACCGTAGTGGACCCGACCGCGGCGCGCATCACCGACCAGGCCGCTAGAGGGGCGCGCCCGGAAAAGGACGTGCAAATCATGGTCGCGTATCTTACAGGCACGCGCTTTTTGGGCACAATATTCGCACAGGCGCTGTTGCTTCCGGCGGCGGAACTGATCAAGGCGGTGGCCGTCTTTATAGCCCCATAACGGTTCAATCCTTGGGATTGAACCGGCTATAGGCCGTAGCCGTAAGACTCCCCAGCACTCAACTTAGGGAGTCAAGTTCCAGGTAACAGTAAACTACTAGCGTCTCGAAGACTAACAGTTAGCTTTCAAGGAGCCAACAGCCAATAAGGGTGTGGGATCTTGGACGTTGAGCAAGCCAAAAAGCGGATCGACGAGCTGCGGGAACTCATCGAGTACCACAACTACAGGTACTACGTTCTGGACGACCCGGAAATCACGGACGCGGAATTCGACGCGCTGATGCGCGAGCTGATGGCCCTGGAGGAACAGTGGCCGGAACTGGTCACGCCGGATTCGCCGTCCCAGCGGGTGGGCGGGAAACCCCGGGAAGGCTTCGCCACCATCAGGCACGTGGTGCCGATGCTCAGCCTGGCTAACGTCTTTGACGCCGGGGAGCTCGCCGAGTTCGGGCGGCGCGTCGAAGCGGCGCTGCAGGGCCGGGAGGTCGCCTATGTGGTGGAACTAAAGGTGGACGGCCTGGCCGTTTCCATCCAGTACGAGGACGGCGTTTTCGCCAGGGGAGCTACGCGCGGCGACGGGGAGATAGGAGAGGACATTTCCCCGAATCTGAAGACGATCCGGACGATCCCGCTGCGTCTGCGCCATCCTGTCCCCGGCTTGCTGGAGGTCCGCGGGGAGGTGTTCATGTCCAAGGAGTCCTTCGCCCGCTTAAACGAGCGGCGCGAGGAGGCCGGGCAGCCCCTCTTTGCGAACCCGCGGAACGCGGCCGCCGGGTCGCTGCGTCAGCTTGACCCGAAGGTCACCGCGCACCGCCAGTTGGATATCTACGTGTACGGTGTGGGTTATCACGAGGGCACGGCCCCGGAAACGCATGCCAAGGTGCTTGCGTGGCTGGCCGAACTGGGTTTCCACGTTAACGAGCACATCCGCCGTTTTACGTCGCTTAATGAGGCTTTAGCCTACTGCGAGGAATGGGAGGAAAAGCGTTTCGAGTTGCCGTACGCCATTGACGGCATGGTCATCAAGGTTGACTCCCTGGCCCAGCAGGAGCAGCTGGGCGCCACCCTGAAAAGCCCCCGGTGGGCGGTGGCCTACAAGTTCCCGGCCGAGCAGGCCGAGACCACGGTGGAAGACATCATCATCCGTGTCGGCAGAACCGGCGTCCTGACGCCGACCGCGCTCCTGACCCCGGTCAGCCTTGCGGGGACGACGGTCAGCAAGGCCAGCCTGCACAACGAGGACATCATCCGCGAGCGGGATATCCGTATCGGCGACAGGGTCATCGTCCACAAGGCGGGGGAGGTGATCCCGGAGATCGTGCGCTCCCTGCCCGAGAAACGCAGCGGCGGCGAAATCGTTTTCCGCATGCCCGACATCTGTCCTGTCTGCGGGACGGGCGTGGTCCGGCTGGAAGGGGAAGCGGCGCGGCGGTGTCCCAACATCGCCTGCCCGGCGAGGCTCCGCGAGAACCTGCTCCATTTTGTTTCGCGCAACGGCATGGACATCATGGGCGCCGGCCCCGCCCTGATCGACCAGCTGCTGGAGCGGGAAATGGTCCGCGACGTCGCCGATCTTTACCGGTTGACCGTTGAGGACCTGGCTTCCCTGGAACGCATGGGCGAGAAATCGGCCCGCAAGATTCACGAAGCCATCGCCGGGAGCAAGGAAAACGACCTCTGGCGGCTCATTTTCGGGCTCGGCATCAGGCACGTTGGCGAAAAAGCCGCCAAGACCCTGGCCAGCCGCTTCCTCTCCCTGGAGCGGCTTATGGAAGCAAGTATTGAAGAATTGACGGCCATTCCCGAAATCGGCCCCAAAATCGCCGAGTCCGTGACCGAGTTCTTCAGCCGCGTGCAAAACAGAAGGGTTATCGCCAGACTTATCGAGGCCGGCGTCAACACCCGCCGGCAGGCGCCCGCCGAAGCGCGCGACCTTCCCCTGTCGGACAAGACCTTTGTACTTACGGGCACGCTTACCGAAATGACGAGGCAGGAAGCGATGGAAGTCATCGAGTCTTTGGGCGGAAAAGTAGCATCAAGTGTCAGTAAAAAGACCGATTTTGTCGTTGCGGGCGAAAATCCGGGTTCCAAACTGCAAAAAGCGCGGGAACTTGGCGTTAAAGTATTAGATGAGAACGAGTTTAAGCAATTGATCGCAAATCATTAAAAGGAAGCGCAAAATATCGCCCTAACGTAAGAATTTTTACCTGACATAAAAAAACGACAAAAAGGGCATTCTGAGTTCAGAAGGGGGGAACTTAGAATGCCTTGTTTATCTTTTAGGAAGATTGTGTTTATTTTTTTTGCTATGTTGACGCTTTGCGGCTGCTTTTCACAATCTGGCAGGGGAGTATTTACCCTTCCAACGCAACACCAGGTTATCAGCGGTGAATCATTAACATCATCCCTCAACATACCGCAAAACATACGTAATAATATTGTATTCCGCACCAATCGTCCGGAGTTTCTCGCGATCGATGCCGAAGGAAGGCCTGTTGTACGCGGCACCGGAAAATTTGAGGCAAGTATACGACTTTTTGATTTAATTCCATTACGGTATATGACCGTTACCGCCCTGCCGCAGATCAAGGTGGTTCCCGGCGGCCAGGCGATCGGCATCCTGGTACACGCCCAGGGCGTGATGGTCGTGGGTCAGGCGCCCGTCGTCGGCGAAAACGGGGACGAAAGGATGCCGGCGAAAGAAGCGGGGATCAAGGTCGGCGACGTGATCTTGAAGATCAACGGTCACCAGGTGATCAGCGAATCAGATGTACGCTCCCTAGTTGACGAGGCAGGGCAAAAGGGCCAGCAACTGGTAATGGAACTTAAACGGCGCGATGACGTTTACAAAACCAGCTTACGGCCGGTCCGCTGCAGCGAAACGGGCCGTTACCGGATCGGCCTGCTGGTTCGGGACAGCACGGCCGGCGTAGGAACGCTGACTTTTTACGATCCCTTGACAAAATCTTACGGCGCGCTCGGCCATGTGATCGCTGACGCGCAAACGGCTCAAGCGATTCAGTTGGCGAATGGCAAAATCGTCGAAGCCTTCATCCAGGATATCCGTCCCGGCAGGAGAGGGCAGCCGGGGGAAAAGGTGGGTACTTTTGCCCGTGACAACGGGATCAGCGGCACGATCAACAAAAACTCGGTTTTCGGCATCTTCGGGCTTTTACTGGACCCACCTGAAACCGGGGTTTACCACCAGGCCATACCGGTGGCGCTGGTCAACCAGGTCAAATGCGGTCCGGCCCAGATGCTCACCGTTATCGAAGGCCGCAAGGTCGAGAGCTTCGACATCAAAATCGAGCGCATTCGCCACGAGGGGAGACGGGACGGCCGCGGGTTGATGATCAGGATTACGGACGAACGCCTGCTCGAGAAGTCGGGGGGTATCGTCCAGGGCATGAGTGGGAGCCCGATCATCCAAGACGGCAGGTTCGTCGGTGCGGTGACACACGTTTTCATCAATAATCCCGCCCGCGGTTACGGCGTGCCGGCCGAATGGATGCTTGACGAATGCGGTCTTTTGGAGGCGCCATCTGCCGAACAAGACAGGAATGCCGCGTAAATAAGCAACATTTAGTCGTAATCTCTCTAAAATGCGCTAAATTTTAAAATAGAAAAATTTTCCGCCTCCAGCAGGAACTTTTTACCTGCCGGCGAAAACCAATAAACACAGAAATAGATAATGATGTGGGGGCGGAGATATTAAAATGCCTAATAAACAAACTCGTATATTAATCGCCGACGACAACCGGGATTTCTGCGAAACGTTAAAAGAGTTCTTACAGCAGCAAGACGGTTTCGAACTCGCAGGTGTCGCTTTCAACGGCATGGAAGCTCTCGATATGATCGAGCAGGAAAAACCCGACGTCGTCATCCTGGATATCATCATGCCTCATCTGGATGGTATTGGTGTTTTGGAAAAACTGGCTTCAGGCCTGGTCGGCCACCGGCCCAAAGTCATTATGCTTACGGCTTTCGGACAAGAAAACATCACCCAGAGGGCCGTTGAACTGGGCGCCGACTATTATGTCCTGAAGCCCTTTGATTTCGCCGTCCTGGGCACCCGCATCAGGCAACTGGCCGACGGGGTCAAGGTCCAGCCTTACGTTTCGGCGGTGAAGGAGCGCAACCTTGACGTTGCCGTAACCAACATCATTCACGAAATGGGTGTTCCGGCGCATATCAAAGGCTACCATTACCTGCGGGACGCTATCCTGATGGTCATCAATGAGATCAATCTTCTTGGGGCGGTGACGAAAGAACTTTATCCGATGATCGCCCAAAAGTACCACACCACCCCCAGCCGGGTGGAACGGGCCATCCGGCACGCCATCGAGTTGGCATGGGATCGCGGCAACGTCGAAATGATGAATAAGTTTTTTGGCTACACCATCAATCTGGAACGCGGCAAACCCACAAACTCTGAATTTATCGCCATGATCGCTGATAAATTGCGAATTGAAGCCAAAGTAAGCTAAAGCAATAGCTCAAGAGCCCGAAGCAACGCTTCGGGCTTTTTTAATTACGCGTATTTGGTTACCCTATTATTGATTTAAATTGTTTAAGAATACTATACTAGGTTGGATAAGTGAAAGCCGGAAAAAGTTTTTGGAAGAGGGAAAATTGTGGCCATCATTAGAGGCGTGGCCCGGATAGACCGTAAAACAAAGAACCTGATCAAACGCTTGAACCCGGGTGAAATCGCCGTCATCGCCCACGAAGGCATTGACAAGCTCGCTGCCGAAGGCCTGGTTTCTACAAGGACCAAAGCCGTGATCAACGCTTGCTGTTCCATCAGCGGCGATTATCCCAACAGCGGGCCTAAAATCATCACCGACGCGGGCATTCCGATTATCGACGAGGTGGGGCCGGAGATTTTCGAGAGCGTCCAGGAAGAGGACGAGCTGGAAATCATCGAGGACCGGATTTACAAGCGCGGGGTGCGCATAGGGTCCGGCACGCTCCTTACCCCGGAGCGGATCGAGGAAGGCATGGAGAAGGCCCGGGCCAAAATGAACCATGTCTTTGAGCGTTTTGTGGATAATACGCTGACCTACGCCAAGCAGGAAGTCAGTCTTGTAGCGGGGCACCTCGACACGCCTTCCGTGAACGTCGACTTTAAGGGGCGGCACGCGCTGGTGGTGGTGCGGGGCGACAACTACCGGGAGGACTTGCTGGCCATCCAGCTCTACATCCGCGAGATCAAACCGATCCTGATCGGCGTCGACGGCGGGGCGGACGCCATCCTCGAGTTCGGGCTCAAGCCGGACATCGTCATCGGCGATATGGACAGCGTGAGCGACCATGCCCTCAGCCAGGCCGGCGAGATCATCGTGCACGCTTACCCCGACGGGCAGGCGCCCGGCCTGGCCAGGGTACAAGCCTTGGGACTGAAGGCCAAGACCTTCGCCTCTCCAGGAACCAGCGAGGACATTGCCATGCTCCTGGCCTATGAAAAAGGGGCCAGCCTGATCGTGGCCGTCGGAACGCATTCCAATATGCTAGACTTTTTAGAAAAAGGACGCAAGGGTATGGCTTCCACCTTCCTCGTCAGGCTGAAGGTGGGGTCCATCCTCGTCGACGCCAAAGGCGTCTCCCAGTTGTACCGGAGCCCTCTTCGTCCCCGGCACCTGGCGCCGATCTTCCTGGCCGCCTTGATTCCGGTGGCGATTGTGATGATGCTGTACCCCACAACGAGGGACCTCTTACATTTGCTCTACATCCAGGTTAGAGTACTACTAGGCATTTGAGGTAAAAGACCGTGATCATCAACATCCGTTATCACATTGTTTCCATCGTCGCTGTCTTCCTGGCGCTGGGTATCGGTATCCTGGTGGGGAGCATGATTATCGGCAGCGGCACCCTTTCCAACCAGCAGCAACAGCTTGCCGAAAGGCTTGAGAAACACCTGACGGAACTGCGGCAGGAGAATGCCTTGACCCGGGAGCGGCTGTCTTCTTTAGAAATGGAAACGCAACTGCAAAAACAGTTCACCAAGGACATCCTGCCTTTCCTGATCAACGGGCGCCTGGAAGGGCGAAAAGTGGCGATCGTCGAAACCAGCCCCTTTCCGCCCACCGGGGACCTTAAGCCGGTTTTGGAAATGGCCGGTGCCAAGGTTACCTCGGTAACCACAATTACGAACGGGTTGGCCGTCGCAGAGCGTAAAGGAGAATTGTTAAGCATTACCAAATGGCAGGATACTAGTGACACGAAACTCGTGCGGCAGACGGCCTCCGCCCTGGCCCAGGCCGTACTGGAGGGCAAAACGCCGCTGGTGGAGTACCTGGCGCAGGAAGAACTGATCAACGTCATCGGCGAATACGGGGTGCCCGTCGACAGTGTGGTGATGGTGGGCGGGGGTTACGACAAGGACAGGGACATTATCACGGATGTGGATATAACGATGATCAACTATTTTGTTGACCATAGAATTGCTGTCTACGGGGCGGAGGAGAGCACGGTCACCAATTCCTACATGAAGGAATACCAGCGCCGCTGCAAGGCCACGGTCGACAACATCGACATGGTGGCGGGGCAGTTCGCCCTGGTGATGGCCATATCCGGAAAACCGGGCGATTACGGCGTCAAGGAGACGGCGGACCGCCTTATCCCGCCCTTCCACGAGTGACGGCGATGAAGGCAAGCGTGATCATCCCCGCCTTTAACGAAGAAGGCCGCATCGGCGCTACCGTCCGCGCCGTCCGCAGGATTCCCGAGGTTGTCGAGGTGATCGTCGTTAACGACGGATCGACGGACGCTACGGAAAAAGAAGCGCGGCAGGCCGGCGCCCGGGTGTTGAACATGCCCGGAAACAGCGGCAAGGGGGCCGCTCTCAACCGGGGAGTGAGGGCAGCGGCGGCGGAAATCGTCGTCCTGCTCGACGGCGACCTGGGAGCGACAGCCGGCGAGGCGCGCAAGCTGATCCGGCCCATCCTGGACGACGAAGCGGACATGACGATCGCCCGTTTCCCTCCGCCCAGGCGCAAGGGCGGTTTCGGGCTGGTCAAAGGCTTGGCCGCCAGGGGTATTTATTATTTTACGGGCTTGAAGATGCAAAGTCCCATTTCGGGGCAACGGGCGCTTAAAAGAGAGGCCCTGCCTTACGTCTTTCCCGTGGCCGGGGGATACGGGGCGGAGGTGGGGATGACCATCGCCGCCGCCCGCGCCGGCTTTCGCATCCTGGAGGTGCCCGTCTTGATGGGGCACCGGGAAACGGGGCGCGATCTCAAAGGGTTCATCCACCGGGGCAGACAGTTTCGCGATATCGCTTTGACCCTTCTCAAATGCTTCGGTAGCCAAAAACCCGCAAAGATGGGCTGAACCAGCGCAGATTTGTTTGATTCGGGTGTTTTGTACAATGATTATCCTTCTTTTTTTTGTCCTCGGGCTCGTACTGGGCTATGTCCTGCTCCCGTTCTTGAAGGATTTGGCGGAGAGAGCCCGGTTCAAGCGCTTGAATTACCGCGGCGACCCCATACCCATGGGTATGGGCCTGCTTTTTTTTATCGTTCCCGCCCTGTCCTTTGCCATCACCTACCTGTTGGTTGACGCCCGTAAGTTCCAGATTTTTGTCGTCGTGTTCCTGCTGGTCAGCGCGACGATGTGCCTTCTAGGCTTGATCGACGATGTTTTCGGTTCACGCGCCGCTTCCGGCATCAAGGGGCATTTCCGCTGCCTGTTTAAGGGGGAGCTGACCACGGGGGCGCTCAAAGCGCTCGGCGGGCTGGTCATCGCCTTCCTGGCCGCCGTCAGTACGGCTCCTTTGCGGGAGGTGTTCCTCAACACCTTGATCATCGCCCTGGCGGCCAACACGCTCAACCTTCTCGACCTGCGCCCGGGACGGGCCGGCAAGGGTTTTTTGCTCGGCGCGGGCTTATTGGCCGCGGCGGCGTGGGGGAACAACCTGTTGATCTTTTTAGCTGTGGTAACCGGGACCCTGTTGGTTTATCTTCCCGCCGACTTGCGCGCCCAGGCCATGATGGGGGATGCCGGTTCCAATGTCCTTGGCGCGACACTGGGGCTGACAGCCGTATGGGTCCTGGACGTGCCCACCCGGGTTGTGGTCCTTCTGGCGCTGGTCGTCTTCCACCTTTTTACGGAGCACTATTCCCTGACCGAGGTGATCGCCAAGAACCGCGTGCTGCACTTTATCGACCGTATCGGCCGCCGTAGAGAGGAGTTTGACGATAGATAGGGAACTATTGAAAAATGTGAAGGTGCCAGGGATAGAGCGCATTAATGTTTTCGTCGGCAACCTGGGCAGCGGCAAGACCGAGCTGGCCATCAACACCGCCATGGAACTCTCCGGGGTTGGAAAGGTGGCCCTGGTCGATCTTGACATCGTCAATCCCTATTACCGGACGCGGCACGCCAAGGAACGGCTCGAGCGCCCGGGGCTTGAGGTCGTTTGCCCATCCAGGGAGCTGATCCAGGCCGATATCCCTGCTTTGCCGCCAGCCATCCTGGGGGTCTTGACACGGGAAGACAGGTTCGGCGTCTTTGATGTCGGCGGAGATGACATTGGGGCTACCGTACTCGGTAGATTTAAGCCTAACCTGCCGGCAGGTCGGTATGCCGTTTTTTTTGTAGTTAACGCCTGCCGGCCCCGGACGAGGACTTTTTCCCAGATCGTGGAGATGCTTGATGCTGTCCAGCGGGCGTCCAGAACGCGCGTCCACTACCTGGTGAACAACACCAACCTGGGGGCGGATACCGACCTCGAGGTGATTGTGGAAGGTCAGCGCGTGATTGATGAGGTGTCCGGAGAACTGGGCATTCCCGTTGCTTTTGTCTCGGTGCGCAGGGATTTGGCCGACCGGGCGCGCGGGCTCGGGTTGAGCGTGCCGGTGGTGGGCATCGACTTGTACATGCGCCCGCCGTGGGAGATTAGGGTCTTAGGTAATTAGGTGTTAGAGTATTAAAATCATAGACTCTTTGCGGATGTCATTATCCTAAGTCCGATACCAATACCTGAAAGCAGCTTAATGTTTAATGTTAATGACGCCGAAAAGAGGTGGGATGTGGGGAGTCACTCTCACTTCGTAAAGATTTACAGGGGGAGGTAGTGTATGGCGCGGGTGTATTTCCACGAGGACCGTTGTAAGGGATGCGGGATCTGCATCAAGTTCTGTCCCCGGAAGATCATCGTCGAGGCCGACTATTTCAACCATCTGGGCTTTCATCCAGCCACCGTCATGGAAATGGAGAGATGTGCCGGTTGCGCGGTCTGCGCCTGGATGTGCCCTGATGTGGTGATCGAGGTCGAAAGGAGTGAGAAGGACGATGCCAAAGACGTTAATGAAAGGTAACGAGGCTTTCGGCGAGGGCGCTATCAAGGCCGGCTGCCGTATTTTCTTTGGCTACCCGATTACTCCGCAGTCGGAAATTCCCCACTTCCTGGCTGAAAGACTGCCGGAGCTCGGTGGTGTATACCTGCAAGCCGAGAGCGAGGTTTCGGCGATCAATATGGTTTACGGCGCTGCTGCCGCCGGGCATCGGGTGCTGACTTCGTCGTCCAGCCCGGGGATCAGCCTGATGCAGGAGGGCATTTCCTACCTCGTCGGTTCCGAGCTGCCCTGTGTGATCGTGAACGTGATGCGCGGAGGCCCCGGGCTGGGGAACATCGCGCCTGCTCAAGGAGACTATTTCCAGGCAGTGAAGGGCGGCGGGCACGGTGACTACCACACGGTTGTCCTGGCTCCTGCTTCAGTGCAAGAAATCATCGAGCTTACGAAACTGGCCTTCGACCTGGCAGACGAGTACCGTAACCCGGTGATAGTTGTCGGTGACGGTATCTTAGGGCAGATGATGGAGCCGGTCGACCTCGCTGAGACCGAGGAGCCGCGGTTGATTGAAAAGCCGTGGGCCACGACCGGGCTCCGGGGCAGGAAACAGCGTAATATTGTTAATTCTATGTGCATTGTTCCGGAGGCAAACGAGCGATTTAACCTCACCTTAGCCGCCAAGTACCAAAAGATGAAAGAACGTGAGCAGCGCTGGGAAGCTTATCACCTTGAGAGCGCCGAGTACGTGCTTGTTGCCTCCGGTACGGTGGCCCGCATCGGGAAAGCCGTGGTGGATCGGGCGCGCTCCGAGGGGCTGGCGGTCGGCTTGATTCGCCCGATCACGCTGTGGCCCTTCCCCGAGACCCCGTTTGCGAATGCCGAAGATGTTAAGGTATACGTTGTTCTGGAGTTAAACCTGGGTCAGATGGTCGAGGATGTGCGGCTTGTTGTCAACGGCCGTACTGCGGTGTATTTCTACGGCCGGCCGGGTGGTGTGGTTCCCACAGTCCGTGAAGTCTACGAAGAACTCCTTAAAGTCGTGGGGGTGAAGTGAAATCATGGCTCTAATCTTTAAGCGTCCGGAAAGTCTGACTGAGAAGCCCTTTCATTACTGCCCCGGCTGCACGCACGGCATTATCCACCGGATTGTGGCGCAGGTTATCGATGAACTGGGCGTGCGGGAGAACACAGTGGGGATCTGTCCCGTCGGATGCGCCGTCTTCGCTTTCGAGTACTTTAACGTCGACATGATTCAGGCTGCCCACGGCCGCGCTCCCGCCGTGGCCACCGGGGTCAAAAGGTCGCTTCCCGACCGGGTGGTTTTTACCTATCAAGGTGACGGCGACCTGGCTGCCATTGGTACAGCTGAGACTATCCACGCTGCTGCCAGAGGCGAAAAAATCACCGCTATTTTTGTGAACAATGCCATATACGGAATGACCGGCGGGCAGATGGCTCCTACCACTCTCCTCGGCCAGAAGACGACCACCACGCCTTTTGGGCGTGACAAGGAGCGCAACGGTTTGCCGCTGCGGGTTGCCGAAATGCTCAGCACGGTGGACGGCGCTGCTTATGTGGCCCGTGTGTCGGTACATAATCCGGGCAATGCGGTGAAGGCTAAGCAGGCGGTGAAAAAGGCCTTCGAATGCCAGATCCGGGGCGACGGCTTCAGCATTGTCGAAGTGCTTTCTACCTGTCCCAC
The DNA here is from genome assembly GCF_052618305.1 of Desulforudis sp. DRI-14. Next base: position 112,954 of record NZ_JBQXEZ010000005.1, read on the forward strand.
CAACTGGGGGCTTAGCCCGGTGGAAGCCTTAAAGTGGCTGGAAGAGAACATGCTTCCACACTACCCGCTGGGCGAGTTCAAAATGCCGGCAGGGGAGGCGTCGGCATGTTAGAAGAAATCCTTATTGCCGGTTTTGGCGGCCAGGGCATCCTGTCTACGGGCCAGCTGTTGGCTTACGCGGCGATGGAAGAGAACAAGCATGTGGCCTGGATTCCCTCCTATGGCCCGGAGATGCGCGGCGGCACGGCTAACTGCGGGGTGACGATTTCCGACAGGCCGATCAGTTCCCCCCTGGTTACGGAGCCGACATGCCTGATTGCCATGAACGGGCCGTCGCTTGGTAAATTCGAAGACTGTGTTGTCCCCGGCGGATTGATTCTCCTGAACAGCTCGCTGGTCAAGACCCGGGTAAAACGCGCCGATGCGCGTGTCCTGGCCATTCCGGCCAACGATATCGCCGAGGAGATAGGAAACAGCAAGGTTGCCGGGAACGTTATGCTAGGGGCCTACCTTGGCATCTCCGGGGCGGTGGCGGTCGATTCGGTCGTCAAGGCCCTAGCCAAGGTCCTCCCGCCGCGCAGGCACAAATTAATCCCCGTTAACCGGCAAGCATTGGAAAGAGGGGCGAGCCTGGGCGAAGAGTTCAGGCGGGGAGGTGCTGCCGTTGGTTAGCCGTGACAGGCTGGCCGAACTATTCTTAGAACTCGTGCAAATTGACAGCGTTTCACGCAACGAACGCATGCTCGCTGAATACCTTACAAGCAGGCTGGAGGAGCTCGGTTTTGCGGTTTACGAAGATGAAGCGGGGAGGGCGATTGGGGGCAGCGCCGGCAACCTTGTCGCCCATTTGCCGGGGAAAGTTGATGGGGCGGGCAGCATCCTTTTTTGCGCCCATATGGACACCGTCGAGCCCGGCCGGCGGGTGAAACCCCGGGTAAAAGACGGCGTTGTCTACAGCTCGGGGGAGACCATCCTCGGAGCCGACGACAAGGCGGGCATCGCGGCCATCCTTGAAGCTGTTCGGGTCGCCCAGGAGAAGGGCTTTAAGTACCCACCCATCGAGGTTGTTTTTACGGTTGCCGAGGAAGTCGGCCTGCTGGGCAGCAAGAACCTGGATACCGGACTCTTAAAATCGGGCATGGGTTTTGTGCTGGATTGTGACGGCTCTCCGGGTAAAATCATCGTGCGGGCGCCATCGCAGGACCGCATCGTAGCCAGGGTCCACGGCCGGGCCGCGCATGCCGGCATTAATCCCGAAGACGGGATCAACGCCATCCAGGCGGCGAGCTACGGTATCGCCTGCCTCAGGCTGGGCCGTATCGACGACGAGACGACGGCCAACATAGGGGTTATCCGGGGCGGCCTGGCGACGAACATTGTTCCCGACCGGGTGGACCTGGAAGGGGAAACGCGCAGCCTCGTAGACGCTAAGCGGATGGCCATGACCGAAGAAATCTGCCGCAACCTCGAGGAAGGCGTACGCAGAAAAGGCGGCCGGATCGAGATCGCGGTGGAAACCGTTTACAGGGCCTTCAAGCTCGACCCCGACGCCCCCCCGGTGCGCTTGGCCATGCAAGCGGCTGACCAGCTGGGGCTCAAACCCTACCTCGAACAGAGCGGCGGCGGCAGTGACGCCAATATCTTTAACGCCGCCGGCATCCCCACCGCCAACCTGGCTTGCGGGATGCGCAAAGTGCATTCCACCGAGGAATGCCTGGAGTTGAACGACTTGGTTGATACGGCGAGGCTGGTGCTGGAAATCATCAAGCAAAGCACTGGGCGCTGAAAACAGCACTGAGTATTGGGCACTGGGATGAACAAGGGAACGTGATTCGCGGTTTCAGCGAGGTGTCGAAAGTGGAGTTTTCGAAGTGGCACGGGCTGGGGAACGATTTTGTTATCTTGGACGTCCGCAGGGACGGACTGCCCGCCGATGCGCCCGCGCTGGCGCGGGCTGTATGCGATCGGCATTTCGGGATCGGCGCCGACGGCCTGGTTTTCATCTTGCAGACCGCCGGGGCCGATATCGAGATGCGCATCTTCAACTCGGACGGCAGCGAGGCCGAAATGTGCGGCAACGCCATTCGCTGTGTCGCTAAATACGTCTACGATGAGGGAACAGTTGACGGCATGGCGGTCAGGGTCAAGACCCTCGCCGGGATCATGGTCCCCCGGTTAATCCCGGAGGACGGCGCGGTGGCCAAGGTGCGTGTTGACATGGGCGTACCCCGCCTGAACAGGACGGAGATCCCCATGCTTGGAGAGCCCGGACGGGTGATCAGCGAACCGCTGACGGTGAACGGCCGGACCTTCAACATAACCATGGTTTCGATGGGCAACCCGCACTGCGTCATTTTCGTGCCGGACCTCGAAGAGGTGGACCTCCTGCAGTTTGGACCGGCCATTGAAAGGCACCATGGTTTCCCGCGCAAAACCAACGTGGAGTTCGTCCAGGTCTTGAGCCCGCAGACCGTCAGGGTCAAGGTCTGGGAGCGCGGGGCGGGCCGGACGATGGCCTGCGGGACGGGAGCCTGTGCCGTGGCCGTGGCCGGGGTGCTGAACGGTTTGACCGAACGCTCCGTCAGGGTGGAGCTTCCCGGCGGGAGCCTGGACATCGCATGGGAGGAAGACGGGCGCGTGTATATGACCGGACCGGCGGTCAAGGTCTTTGAGGGGCGTTATTTCGGTAGTCAATAGTCAGCAGACCCTCATCCTGCAGAATGCAGCACCACAGAAAATTAAAAATGGTTGCAGCAGGTCTGGGTTATCCCCGACGCTCCGTGCTCCGCTTCGACCGTTCTATAAGGCCGTTGAAAAGCTTCGCCCGACTTTGAGAAGTGTGAGGCGAGAGGTCAGAGGTGAGTATCAATGAAGGAATTCACCAAGCGAATTCCAACCCTGTGTTCCCACTTCTGACTTCCCACGACCCACATCTCAAAGGCCTTCCGCGCCATGCTCGCTTTTGAGCGGCCTTTTGGCCTAAGCTCGGTTCGGAGCGTGGCGAGCCTCCTGCGGATTGTTCGCGGGCGCAGTTTTCAGTAGTTTACCCAAGTACGCGCAGGCCAAGGCCGAGGGCAAGCGTACGGCCGACGCTTTGACAGCGGAAGCGCCCGCGAACGTCCTCGTCGGCGGCCACGCTGACCTCACCTTCGCTAAGAACGGTGCCCGAAGCTTTCAGCAAAGTCGCTTGCGGGGATAAACCCAGACCCGAATAGCAAGGGCCGTTTTTTTCAAGGTAGTCGGTCGCTATTAAAAGCCGAAGGTCTCTTAAGCCGGCGGGTAACAAACCTGGCCGCTTAGGTTGAAGGATACAGCTTTAAGGAGGTTGACGTCTTGAAGTTTACCGAGGCCGAGCGGGTCAAGAACCTTCCCCCTTATCTTTTTGCGCGCATCGAACAGCTTATCGAGCAGAAGCGGCAGGAAGGCGTGGATGTGATCAGCCTTGGTATCGGCGACCCCGACCTGCCCACGCCGGACCACATCGTCGAGGAAGCCGTAAAGGAGATCAGGAACCCGGCGAATCACCAGTACCCCTCGTCGGTGGGGCTCTTAAGCTACCGGCGGGCGGTGGCGGACTGGTACAAAACGCGTTTCAACGTTGAACTGGACCCGCGCCGCGAGGTTGTTTCGCTGATCGGCTCCAAGGAAGGGATCGCCCACATCCCGTGGTGCTATTTAAACCCCGGGGACACGGCGCTCATTCCCGACCCGGGCTACCCCGTTTACAGCCAGGGCACCATCCTGGCCGGGGGTGAGCCGCATTACTTCCCCTTAAAGCCCGAGCGGGGGTACGTCCCCGACTTCGCGGATATCCCGTCCGACGTGGCGCGCCGGGCCAAGCTGATGTTCCTCAACTACCCGAACAACCCCACGGGAGCCACGGTTGATAAAAAGGTGTTTCACGAGGCGGCAGCTTTTGCCCGCGAGTATGAAATCCTCGTCTGTCACGACCTGGCCTATTCCGAAATCTTTTACGACGGCTACGTGCCCCCGAGTTTTCTCGAAGTGCCCGGGGCCAAAGAGGTGACCATCGAGTTTCATTCGGTCTCCAAAACGTACAATATGACCGGCTGGCGGGCTGGCTGGGCGGCGGGCAACGCCGACGCCGTCGAGGCCCTGGGGAGGCTTAAGACCAACCTTGACTCGGGGGTTTTCCAGCCCGTGCAGTATGCTGCGATTAAAGCCCTGACCGGTCCCCAGGACGGCCCGGAAAAGCTGCGCGAAATATATAAGGCGCGCCGGGACCTCGTCGTCGGCACCCTGGAGGAACTCGGCTGGCGGATCAACAAGCCGAAGGCCACTTTCTACATCTGGGTTCCCGTGCCCCGGGGCTATACCTCGGCTTCGTTCGCCGAGTTCATCCTGGAAAAGGCGGGCGTGGTCATCACCCCCGGTACCGGCTACGGGGCCAGAGGCGAGGGGTTCTTCCGCATCTCGCTGACCATCCCGGACAGCCGCCTCCGGGAAGCCATGCACCGGCTTAAGTCAACACTAGGCAAGGTCGAACTCTAAAGGCTTCAACATGTTGGTTACCTTTAATTAATTAATACTTAAGGCACTGAGCATTAGGCATTAAGATGCGGTACCAGGGAACGTACCACAGTCCTAATGCTTACAGCTTAATGCCTACAGCTACTATGGGAGGTTTCAAGCATGCCGCTTTCCCGCAGGGCACAAGCTATCAGCCCTTCCCCCACCTTGACGATCGACGCCCGGGCCAAGGAGATGGCCGCTTGCGGGCTGGATGTGATCAATTTCGGGGTGGGCGAACCGGACTTCGACACGCCCGAGCATATTAAGGAGGCCGCCATTGAAGCCATCCGCCGGGGTGCCACCAAGTATACACCCGTGGCCGGAACGCTTGCGTTGCGGAAAGCGGTGGCCGACAAGCTCCTGCGCGACAACGGCCTGGCTTACGAACCCAGTCAGATCGTCGTTTCGGTCGGCGCGAAGCATTCTCTTTACAACGCCATCCAGGTGCTCTGCCAGGAAGGGGACGAAGTGATCCTGCCTTCGCCTTACTGGGTCAGCTACCTGGAACAGGTCAAGCTTGCCGGTGCGACGGCGCGTTTTGTCTTCACCGGCGTCGAAAACGGTTTTAAGATGAGTCCCGATGACCTGAAGAAGGCGATTACCCCCAGAGCAAAGCTGCTAATCCTCAACAGCCCTTCCAACCCCACGGGGGCGGTTTACAGCCGCGAGGAAATGGCGGCGCTGGCCGAGGTCGTCCTCGACCACCCCGACTTGTACGTCATTTCCGACGAGATCTACGAGAAGCTGATCTATGACGGCAACGCGCACGTCAGCTTTGCGGCTCTTTCCCCCGAAATCAAGGCCCGGACCGTCGTCATCAACGGCGTGTCCAAGGCTTACGCCATGACGGGCTGGCGCATCGGCTACACCGCTTCGTCGATCGAGCTCGCCGAGGCCATGACCGGGCTCCAGAGCCACAGCACCTCCAACCCGTCGTCGATAGCCCAGGCGGCCGCCGTCGCCGCTCTGGAGGGACCCGAGGAGCCCATCCGGCGGATGGTGAGCGAGTTTGACCGGCGCCGGACGTACATGCTTAAGCGCCTGGAGGAACTGCCGGGGATAAGGTATCCCCGCCCGGGGGGCGCCTTTTACCTCTTCCCCAGTGTCGCCGGTTTGCTGGGCAGGAGCTACCGGGGCAAGGAGATCAGGACCGCCTCCGACCTGGCCGTCCTGCTCCTCGAGGAAGCGAGAATCGCCGTCGTTCCCGGCATCGCTTTCGGCGACGATACCTGTCTCAGGTTCTCCTACGCGACGGCTTTTGAGAGGATTGTGGACGGCATGAATCGCTTTGAAGAGCTTGTTCGCGGTCTCGACTAGGAGAGTGCTGAAAAAGGCAAGACATCGGTTTTGGCATAGACATCTCTAGTTGTACGGCCTTGCTTTGGAAGTTACCCGAAGACCGCTCAAAAGCAAGCATGGCGCGGAAGGCGAAGCTGGCCAGCGCGGAGCGTACTGGATGGTACGTGAGCACTGGCCGGCGAGCCTGACAAAGCCAGGCGAAGCTTTTCAGCGGTCTCCTAGAGTGTTGTGAGACTCTTGGAGAAAAATGCGGTTGGGTACGGCGGAACGTCTTAAGCCGTACTTTTTTACGATCACCGCCAACCTCTATGGCCGCAACGTTCCCTCAGCATTTAAAGGGATTCGTTACTTACGGCTAGAACATTGATGCCAAACGACCGACAATAATCGCGGTAGTTTTTCGCCAATAATAGATAATACAGGTGGTGTAGTTTTGCTTAGAAGCATGACCGGTTACGGCCGTGGCGAGGCCGTGGGCGCCAGGTGGAGGTTCTCCGTGGAAATACGCGCCGTCAACCACAGGTTCAGCGAGGTGGTCGTACGCCTTCCCCGGACGATGCTGAGTCTCGAGGATCGGGTCCGCCGGCTGGTCCAGGCAGCGGTCTCCCGGGGGCGGGCCGACGTTTTTATCACTGTGGAAGAAACGGCTGCGCAGGAAACAGCGGTAAAAGTTGACAAAGGTTTGGCCTTGGCATATTATAAGGCAATGAAAGAGCTTCAGGCCGATTTAGGGCTTGATGGCGCGATCTCGCTGGATTTATTCGTTAATTTGCCGGAAGTTTTTGCCGTAGAGCAGGAACAGGTTGATCCCGAGGAATGGTGGTCTCTGCTCGAACAGGCTGTTTTAGAGGCCTGTCAAAGCCTTGTCGCGATGCGTGAACAGGAAGGAGCGACCCTGGTTGCCGACCTGAAGGACAGGCTGCGGCACATGTTAAAGCTGCGGGAGGCGATCCAGGAGCGCGTCCCGGCGCTAATGGAGGCCTACCGCCAGCGTCTCGAAACCAGGATGCGGGAAATGCTGGACAATGTCGCCATTGACCCGCAGCGCCTGGCTCAGGAAGTAGCCATCTTCGCCGAGCGTTCGGACATTTCCGAGGAACTGGTACGCTTGGAAAGTCACCTCAAGCAGGCCCTGGATTGTTTGGAAGCCTCGGGTCCGATGGGACGGCGTCTCGACTTTCTGGCCCAGGAGATGTTCAGGGAGGTCAATACCATCGGGTCGAAGGGGCAAGATGAAGGGATCGCCGGCCTGGTGGTGGATTTGAAGACGGAACTGGAAAAAGTGCGCGAACAGGTGCAAAACATTGAATAATCCTTAAGGAGGGACTTGCGTGGATATCAAGTTGATCAACATCGGGTTCGGGAATATCGTTTCCGCCAACAGGATTGTCGCCATCGTCAGCCCGGAGTCGGCCCCCATCAAGCGCATCATCACCGAAGCCCGGGACAGGGGGATGCTTATCGACGCCACTTACGGACGTCGCACCAGGGCCGTTATCATCACCGACTCCGACCACGTCATTCTTTCGGCGGTACAGCCTGAAACGGTGGCGCACCGCCTGGTGAGCAAGCTCGAACAGCCGCAGCAGAGCGAAGAGTAAGGGCGGAGGGTTTTTTCCGTTATGCAGGGTCTCCTGGTGATCATCTCGGGGCCGTCCGGAGCAGGCAAGGGGACGATTTGCAAGGAGCTTCGCAGGTTATCGCCCGACGCTCGTGTGTCGATCTCGGCGACGACCCGCCCGCCGCGGGCGGGCGAGGTCGAGGGTAAGGATTATTACTTCAAGTCCGAGGAAGAGTTTCAGGATATGCTGACCCGCGGCGAGATGCTGGAATGGGCCAGGGTCTATTCTTATTGTTACGGCACACCGCGCGCTCCCGTGGCGGCTTTGATGGCCGACGGCCACGACGTAATCCTCGAGATCGACGTCCAGGGCGGCCTGCAGGTTAAGCAGCAATTGCCGGATGCGGTGCTGGTGTTTATTGCCCCGCCTTCTTTTACGGAACTGGAACGGCGGCTGAAGGGGCGGGGTACTGAGACGCCCGGAGCCGTTGCTGAGCGCATGCGGTGGGCGCGCAGCGAAATGAAGCAAGTGAAGCAGTACGACTACGTAGTAGTTAATGATGATTTAACCGAAGCGGTGTCCAAAGTGTTATCAATAATCATTGCGGAGAAGTGTCGTGTTAAATACTACCGGTTCGTTGAGCCCTTTTGAAGGGGGGGCCTGGATAATGATTAATCATCCATCCCTGGATGAATTGATGAAGAAGGCCGACAGCCGTTATTCTCTCGTTGTCGCCGCCGCCAAAAGGGCGCGTATGCTAACTGAAAAGGAAAATGCAGGGATTCCCCTTGCTCCGGGGAAACCTGTCAGCATAGCCTTGCAGGAGATCGCGGAGGACAAAGTAAGGTTCAGGCCGCAGCCGAAGGCCTAAATGGGGGGGAATGGATGTGCTGGCGGGTAGACGGATAGTCCTTGGAGTCACAGGCGGGATCGCTGCTTACAAGGCGGCCGAGCTGGTAGGCCGGATGACCAAGGACGGAGCCGGCGTGCGCGTTATAATGACCCGTTCAGCACAGAAGTTCATCTCCCCGCTTACCTTGTCAACCCTTTCCGGTCATCCTGTAAGCACGGATCTTTTCGGGCCGGGCGGGGAGAGCGTGCCGCACATCGATCTTGCGCGCGAGGCCGACCTTCTTGTTCTCGCCCCGGCAACGGCCAATGTCATCGGGAAAATCGCGGCGGGGATCGCCGACGACCTGCTGACCACTGTCGTTCTGGCTTGCACGGCGCCCGTTCTGGTTTGCCCGGCAATGAACTGCCGAATGTTCCGGAATCCCATCGTGCAGATGAATATCGAAAAACTCAAGGGGCTCGGCTTTCATTTCGTGCCGCCCGAGTCAGGACGCCTGGCTTGCGGTGAAGAAGGGCCGGGCCGTTTGGCGTCTGTCGACAAGATCCTGGCCGCTGCCGGGGATTTGTTAAACGCCCGGCGCGATTTCGCCGGGTGCAGGGTGCTGGTGACCGCCGGCCCGACGCGCGAACCGCTGGACCCGGTCCGCTTCCTTTCCAACAGGAGCTCCGGGCGCATGGGTTACGCCGTGGCGGCGGCGGCTGCGGAGAGAGGGGCTGGCGTGGTCCTGGTATCCGGGCCCACTGCGCTTGCGCCTCCTGCGGGGGTGACCCTGGTGCAGGTGACCACGGCCCGCGAGATGCTCGAGGCCGTGCTGGGACATTTCCCGCAGTCGGACGTCGTTATCAAGGCGGCGGCGGTCGCCGATTACCGTCCCCGGGCGGAGAGCCTGCAGAAGATCAAGAAATCAGCCGGGGAACTCAGGCTGGAGCTGGAGAGAAATCCCGATATCCTCGCCGAGCTGGGCAGGCGCAAGGGCCGTCAGATCCTTGTCGGTTTCGCGGCCGAAACGGAAGCGGCGGAAGAGAACGCCATGCTGAAGGCCCGCGCCAAGGGCGCGGATTTCATCGTTGCGAATGACGTAACGGCGCTCGGTGCGGGTTTCGACGTAACGACGAACGTTGTTTCCCTGGTTTACCCGGACGGCCGGGTTGTAAGGCTGCCCCAAATGGACAAGAAGGCGGTTGCGCACCACATCCTTGATGCCGTGGCGGAACTGCGTCGGGGTGGTGCGGGACATGGCTAGCGGAACTTACGCGCAAGTGATCGTCGACCTCCCTGTCGCCAATGTCGACAAGGTCTATCATTACGGCGTACCCGAGCAGTTCCGTCAGCAAGTAACGACGGGCGCCCGGGTACTTGTGCCGTTCGGGCGTCGAAAGCTTACGGGGTACGTTGTGGGGATTTCGTCGGCGGCCGGGGTCGAGCAGGTTAAAGACATTTTAGCCGTGCTGGACGCACAGCCGGCCTTTACCCCCGAGCTTCTTGCCCTGGCGCGTTGGCTGGCGGAGCGTTATCTGTGCACGATAAGCGAAGCGATTGCTGCTGTCGCGGCCCCCACCCGCAAGGCCCAGCCCCGGTATCGCGGTGAGATTTATGCCGTCGAGCCGGAGTCCGGGGAGGGAGCCTTAAAGCTCCCTCCCAAGCAGGCGCTGGTGTGGGAAACGGCCCGGCGCCGGCCCGGGCTGACCAGGGCGCAACTGGCGAGCGCGGCCGGAGTGTCCCCCGGTGTCGTCAACAGCCTGATGCGTAAGGGCGCTTTACGCATGCGGTGCCGTGCCGAGCGGCGCGACCCTTATCCCGACACGTTTCCCGGAAACCCCGTTACGCTTTTTCCGGAACAGGAAGCGGCGTTTAAGGAAATCGACCGGGCTTTGGATAAGGGAGCCGGCGGGGTTTTCCTTCTGCACGGCGTTACAGGGAGCGGCAAGACGGAGGTCTATCTCAGGGCTATCGAAAGCTGCCTGGCCCGTGGAAAACAGGCGTTGGCGCTGATGCCCGAGATCGCCCTGACGGGTCAGATGGTGGCCAGGTTTAAGGGGCAGTTCGGGGAGAAGGTGGCCGTGCTGCACTCCCGCCTGGGGGCCGGAATGCGGCTGGATGAGTGGACGCGCGTCTTTAACGGCGAGGCGCCGGTGGTGCTGGGCACCCGTTCGGCGGTTTTCGCCCCGCTGCAGAAAATCGGGCTGATTGTCATTGACGAGGAGCACGAACCTTCATATAAGCAGGATGAAGACCCCAAGTACCACGCGCGTGAAGTGGCCCTGAAACGCTCGGCGGCGTACAACGCCGTGGTCGTGCTGGGGTCGGCCACGCCTTCTCTGCGGGTTTACGCCCAGGCCGTTAAAGGCGAAAACTGCCGGCTGATCAGGATGCGCAGGCGCGTTGACGCCCGGCCGATGCCTGTGGTCTCGGTGGTTGACATGCGCGCGGAACACCAGGCCGGGGTAAAGGGCGTCTTCAGCCGGGTGCTCGCGGGTAAGATAAATGAAAGACTGGCGCACGGGGAACAGGTGATCCTCTTCCTCAATCGCCGGGGTTTTGCGACGGTGGTGGTCTGCCGGGAGTGCGGCAACCTTCTGCAGTGCCCGCACTGCGCCATCGGCCTGACCTATCACCGGGACGGCCTTTTGCGCTGTCACTATTGCGGTTACCGCCTACGGATGCCCGAAAAGTGTCCCGAGTGCCGGGGTGACGGCCTGAGCAGGTTCGGGACGGGCACACAGAAGGTCGAGGACGAGGCTGCCAAAAGATTTCCCGGTGCAAGGATCCTCCGGCTCGACAGCGACGCCGTAACCCGTAAGGGTTCCCACGACTGGATTCTCGATACCTTTAAAAACAGGGAGGCGGAAATCCTGGTCGGGACGCAGATGCTGGCTAAAGGGCTGGACCTGCCGGGTGTGACGCTGGTGGGGGTGGTTAACGCGGATACGACGCTGTTCCTCCCCGATTTCCGCGCGGCCGAGCGAACCTTCCAACTGCTGGAACAGGTTTCGGGCCGGGCGGGGCGGGGAAGCGTCCCCGGCGAGGTCGTCTTTCAAACCTACAGCCCCGAGCATTACAGCATCCAAGCTGCGGCACGGCACGCCTATGAGGAGTTCTTCGCCCGGGAGATGACGCTGAGGAGGAAGCTGTTGTACCCTCCCTTCAGTTCCCTGGCCCGGGTTTTGTTCCGCGGCCGGAGCGAGGAGAAGGTAAGGGCGGCGGCAGAACATTTTGCGCGCTGCCTCCGTGAGCCGGGCGTGGAAATTCTCGGACCGGCCGCCGCGCCGGTGATGCGGGTCAAAGATGCCTACCGCTGGCACGTGATCCTGAAGGCGGGCTCCAGGACCGAACTGGTTCAGGTCCTGCGCCGGGCGCAAGCCGCGTATGCCGCGAAGCCGGTGCGCGGGGTCGCCGTCGGCATTGACATCGACCCCCAGGCGACGATGTAAGAATCGGCACTAAGCACTAAGTGATAAGGAGCAGCACATCGTTTACATCCAGGGTAGTTTGTATCCTAAACTACAATTTCTCGACCCTGGTAACCAACGATAACGGTTACAGCAGGTCTGGGTTATCCCCGCCGCTCCGTGCTCCGCTTCGACCGTTCTATGAGGCCGTTGAAAAGCTTCGCCTGACTTTGAGAAGTGTGAGGCGAGAGGTCAGAGGTGAGTATCAATGAAGGAATTCACCAAGCGAATTCCAACCCTGTGTTCCCACTTCTGACTTCCCACGACCCACATCTCAAAGGCCTTTCGCGCCATGCTCGCTTTTGAACGCCTTTCGGGTGATTGCCTAAGCTCGGTTCAGAGCGTGGCGGGCCTCCTGCGGATTGTTTGCGGGCGCAGCTTTCCAAAGGTTGCCCAAGTACGCGCCGAGGCCTTGACGCAGCGAACGTTGGGAGTATAAATCAAAAATGCGCAGTGAGCCGAGGGAAAGCGTCGGCCGCTGTTTGAGCGCAGCGAGTTCGGCCGGCGCCCGAGGCGAACGAGCATCTTCCTCTGTCACAGACAAGTTCGCTGCGGCCAAGGCCGAGGAAAAGCGTACGGCCGACGCTGCGACGGCGGAAGCGCCCGCGAACGTCCTCGTCGGCAGCCACGCTGGCTTCACCTTCGCTAAGAACGGTGCCCGAAGCTTTCAGCAAAGTCGCTTGCGGGGATAAACCCAGACCCGAACAGCAAGGGCTATTATCGAGCTAATGCAACATGTTAACGATGTTATTGATAAAAACTGTTAACGATGTCCTGCTACCTAACACTTAATGCTTAACGTACAAACCTACGGATTGTAGTAGAGACAGTGGGAGAAGTCTCAACAGTTTCGGTGGAGGTAGAAAGAGTGGCGGTTCACAAGATTGTGGAGCATCCCGACCCTATTCTGAAAGAAAAGGCGGTAGCTGTAAAAGAGATCACTCCCCAGATTCTGCGCCTGATCAGGAACATGTTCGACACCATGTACGCCGCCAAGGGGATCGGGTTGGCCGCGCCGCAGATCGGCGTATCCAAACGCGTCATCGTTGTCGACGTTGAAAACAGCCCGATGGCGCTAATTAATCCCGAGATAACCTTTTTTGCCGGGCGGGAAAGCGGTACGGAGGGATGTCTCAGCATCCCGGGGTACTGGGGTGAGGTGGAGCGCGCCAGGACGGTGGAGGTTAAAGCTCTGAACCCTGACGGCGAACAGGTTGTCGTTAAGGCCGAGGGATACATGGCGCGCGCCCTGCAGCACGAGATCGACCATCTTGACGGAATTTTGTTTATCGACCGGGCCACCAAAATCGGCCTCGAGAAGAAATAACATGCGCGTCGTATTTATGGGCACGCCCGAATTTGCCGTCGTTTCCCTGCGCACCCTGGTGGAAGCCGGGGTGGAAGTCGTCCAGGTGGTGACACAGCCTGACCGTCCCAAAGGGCGCGGCAAAAAGCTCCACCCGCCGCCGGTTAAAGAGTACGCTGTTGCCAAAGGACTGCCCGTTCTTCAGCCGCAGTCGATCAAGGACCCCGCGTTCAGGGAACTGCTGGCGGAGCTGCGGCCCCACGTCATCGCCGTGGTGGCCTACGGCAAGATCCTGCCGAAGGAGATCCTGGACACCCCCCCACTGGGATGCATCAACGTGCACGCCTCGCTCCTGCCGAGTTACAGGGGTGCCGCCCCTATTCACTGGGCGGTCATTAACGGCGAAACGGAAACCGGCGTGACCACCATCTTCATGGACGAGGGGATGGATACGGGCGATATGATCCTACAGGCCCGCATCAAGATAGAACCGGAGGACACCGCGGGGAGCGTGCACGACCGCCTGGCCGTCCTAGGAGGCGAACTGCTGCTCAAGACCTTGCGCTGCCTGGCAGAAGGCACGGCCTTCCGCGTCCCCCAGGACCACAGCCGGGCGACTTACGCGCCGCTTTTGACCAGGGAGGACGAGGTTGTGGACTGGCGAAAAACGGCACGCCGGATCGTCAACCATATCCGGGGAATGAACCCCTGGCCCGGCGCTCGGACTACCTACCGGGGCCAGGTCTTAAAACTGTGGCGGGCTGAGGTTGCGGACGGCGGGGAGCGGGCGGCCGAACCGGGAACGATTCTCACCGCCGACCCGTCCCGGGGGATCATCGTGCAAGCCGGGGAGGGGCGCGTGCGCCTCTGCGAGCTGCAGCCCGCTGGGCGCAAACCTATGGATGCCGACGCCTTCTTGCGGGGGTATCGTCTTGACGTGGAAACCAATCTTGGCGAATAAGGAGCTTTCCGAGTTGCCCAAAAGGGAAGGAATAATGCCGAAAACGGCCAGAGATTCGGCTTTGCACGTGCTGCGAGCGGTCGAGGCCGAGGGCGCGTACGCCAACCTAGCGATGAACAAAATCCTGGGTGAACACCGGTTATCTAAACTTGATCGTGCCTTTGCCACCGAACTGGGCTATGGCTCGATTCGAACCTTGAATACGTTGGACTGGATTCTGAGCGGCTTCCTTAAAAAGCCTCTTTCTGAGCAGACCGTCTGGACCAGGAACATCCTCCGGCTGGCCGTGTACCAGATCTTTTACATGGACAAGGTTCCCGCCGCGGCGGCCTGCAACGAGGCGGTCGAGCAAGCCAAAAGATTCGGCTCCGCAGGAGAGGCCAAGTTCGTTAACGGTGTTCTGCGCAACATCATCCGCAGCCGCGAACGCATAAAATTTCCATCCCTGGCTGAAGACCCTGTGGACCATATCGCCTTGAAATACTCCCACCCTATCTGGCTGGTTGAACGCTGGCTTAAAGAGTTCGGGCTGGAAGATACGATTGCTTTGTGCCGCGCTGACAACGCAGCCCCGCCCAACACGGTCCGTGTTAACACCCTGCGCGTTGATTTGCCTACGCTGGTGGAAAAGCTCCGGGACGAGGGGGTCAGCTGCGTTAAAACAAGGTATGCGCCGGAGGGGTTGGAGATTAAAGGGTTCCCGACCCTTAACGATTTGACGTCCTTCCGGGAAGGTCTGTTCGTGGTGCAGGACGAGAGTTCAATGCTTGTCGGGCATGCTGTCGGGCCGTCTCCAGGGATGAGGGTCATTGACGTCTGCAGCGCACCCGGCGGCAAGACCACACACCTGGCTCAATTGATGCGGGACCAGGGAACGATTATCGCATCAGATATCTACCCGCACAAGTTAAGGCTGGTTATCGAGAACTGCCAGCGCCTCGGGATTAAATGCGTGCAGCCGGAGGTCCGCGACGCCCGGGAGCTGTCGGCGTCGTACGCAGAGTGGGCGGACTGTGTGCTGGTGGACGCTCCCTGTTCCGGTCTCGGCGTTCTACGGCGCAGGCCTGACGCGCGGTGGCGTAAGGAGCCCGAACAGATACCCGGCCTTATAAACTTGCAGGAGGCCATCCTGGCCGAGGCCGCGCGCTGCGTATGCCTCGGAGGCGTACTGGTATATAGTACCTGTTCGATCACCGACGAGGAAAACCTAGGCCAGGTGCAGAAATTCTTAGCGGGTCATCCCCATTTCCGGCTTGAGGACCTTAACGGGTTGCTCCCGGCTGAACTGGCGGACCGGGAAGCGCTGGCCCGGGGTTACGTACAGCTTTTGCCGCACCTGCACGGCACCGACGGCTTTTTCATCGCCCGCATGCGGAGGCACGACCGGGGTTGACTGCAGACCTGAAGAGCCTGACCCTTGAGCAGATAGAAGAACTGGTCACCGGCTGGAACTGGCCGAAGTACCGTGCCCGCCAGCTTGCGGCTTGGATCTTTCAGAAAGACGCCGGCAGTTTTGCGGACATGAGCGATTTCCCGCTCGACTTCCGCCGACAACTGGCGGCGGGCTGCAGGATCACCCGGCTCGACATGCTGGCGCGCGAGGCGTCTTTCGACGGATCGACAGTCAAGTTTCTTTGGGGCCTGGAAGACGGTCACGCCGTAGAGAGCGTCCTCCTCCGTCACGAGTACGGATACTCGGCGTGTGTCTCCACCCAGGTCGGGTGCCGGATGAGCTGTCTTTTCTGTGCCTCGACCCTGGGCGGCCTGGTGCGCAACCTGACGGCCGGGGAGATTTACGATCAGGTTCTGGCCCTGCAGCGCGCCGAGGGTGTACGCGTCGGCCGTATCGTTATCATGGGGACGGGCGAGCCCCTGGACAATTACGACGCGACCATGGGATTCATCGCCAACGTTACGGCTCCGTATGGTTTAAATATAGGGCAGCGGCGGATTACGCTTTCAACGTGCGGGTTGGTACCCGGGATAAGGCGACTGGCCTCCCGGCGCTTACAACTGACGCTGGCGGTTTCGCTGCACGCGCCGAACAACGCGCTCCGCGACCGCTTGGTTCCGATCAACCGCCGGTACCCTCTTGAGGAATTAATACCCGCGTGCCGTGATTACGCCGTTCAGACCGGCCGGCGGGTGACCTTTGAATACGCGCTGATCAAGGATCTGAATGATGCTCCGGAGCATGCCGTTGTACTGACCGAGCTTTTGCGCGGCGTGCACTGCCATATCAACCTCATACCTGTGAACACGGTTTTGGAGAGAGGATTCAACCCTCCCGACAGGCGTACCGTCTTGTCCTTCCAAAGCACGCTGGAAAGCAAGGGCTTTCCGGTGACGGTACGCAAGGAGATGGGTGCCGAGATCGGGGCTGCCTGCGGGCAGCTCAGGCGCCGTTACGAGGGGAAAGGACGAGAGCGATGATGCGTTGGGGTGCCGTGAGCGAGACCGGAATGGTGCGCCTCAATAACGAAGACAGCCTGTGTATCAACCCGGCCCTCAAACTTTTCGCCGTTGCCGACGGCATGGGAGGCCACGTGGCCGGCGAGGTGGCCAGCCGGTTGGCTCTCGAAGTCCTTGAAGCATCGCTGGAACAGTTTATCACGGGCGGCCGGGACGTTCCCGAGGCGCTGAGCGCCGCCGTGCGCGAGGCCAACCGCGCAATATATGAGCGGGCTGTGCAGGACCCCCAGTTCAAGGGCATGGGCACGACGCTCTCGGCTTGTGTCGCCCAGGGCAGCAGGCTTGTGGTGGCGCACGTGGGCGATTCCCGCATCTATCTTGTCCGCGGGCAGGACATTAAACAGCTAACCGAGGACCATTCGCTGGTCCGCGAGCTTGCCAAGCAAGGCAAGATCACCGAAGACGAGTCCAACAGCCATCCCTATCGCAACGTCCTGACCAGGGCCCTGGGGACCGGGACTGATCTTGCTGTCGACTCACAGGTTCACCTCCTTCAGGAGGGAGACAGGCTGGTTCTTTGCACCGACGGGCTGACCAACCTGGTCTCCGACGAAGAAATCCTTGCCCGGGCGGGCGAAGGGGAAGACCCCGCCCGGATGGCCGGGGCCTTGGCTGAACTGGCCTTGTCGCGGGGCGGAACCGACAACGTGACAGTAATAGTCGTGGTGATTGACGCATGATCGGGCAGACGCTGGGTAACCGCTACAGAATCGAAGAAAAGCTCGGCGAAGGCGGGATGGCGGTGGTTTACAAGGCCTACGACCAGCTCCTGCAGCGCCCTGTTACCGTCAAGATCCTTCGCCCCGAGTTCAGCGCCGACGAGGAATTCGTGGCGCGTTTCAGCCGGGAGGCGCAATCGGTGGCCAGCCTTTCCCATCCCAACATCGTCAACGTCTATGATGTCGGGCGGGAAGGGGAGGTCCATTACCTCGTCATGGAGTTCGTCGACGGGGAGAATTTAAAGACCCTGATCAGGCGCGAAGCGCCTTTCGCGCCGCAAAGAGCCGTCCAGATCGCCGTACAGATCTGCTACGCCCTGGAGCACGCCCACCAGCACAAGATCGTCCATCGGGACGTCAAGCCGCACAATATCCTGATCACCAGGGACGGGCAGGCCAAGCTCGCCGATTTCGGCATCGCCAGGGAGACGACGGGCTCGACCCTGACGAGTACGAAAAGCATGGTCGGCTCCGTGCACTACATATCGCCCGAACAGGCTCACGGCGACACGGCGGACGCCCGGTCGGACATTTATTCTCTCGGCGTCGTCCTGTACGAGATGCTTGCAGGCAGCGTCCCGTTCTCGGGTTCCAATCCCGTGACCGTAGCCCTGAGGCATATTCAAGATCCGCCGCCGCCTTTGCACCAGCGCAACGGTATGGTTCCCAAGGAGTTGGAAAGAGTAGTTCTAAAGTCCCTGGCCAAAAAACCGGGAGACCGCTATCAATCGGCATGGGAAATGGCGTTGGACTTGGAGGCCGCGCTTCCCGAAGGAGCGGAACTTGATGACTCCCAGACCAGGGTTTTTCGTCCCGTGAAACACAGGCGTTCCTTGCCGGCGGTGGCGTGGATAGGCCTCGCCCTGATCGTCCTGGCCGTTGTCGGCGGTTCCTACTGGGCCATCAGGTCCTACCTCTATGTTCCCGAGGTCGAGGTCCCCGACGTCGTCGGCCTGACCGTGGAGGATGCCAAGCGGGAACTGGAGCTGCGCGGGCTGCGGGCCGACATTTCCGAGGTTTATCATAACGAGGTCGAGCAAGGCAAGGTTATCTCCCAGGACATCCCCCCGCATACGAAGGTTAAACAACGGCGCACCGTCTTTTTGACGGTGAGCAAGGGACCGGAGTTGGTCCGGGTTCCCGACGTGGTCAACCGCCCGGCGGGGGATGCCCAGCTTATTCTGGAGAACGCCGGTTTCAAGATCGGGGGTCAGGAAGAGATCTACGATGAGTTACTGCCGCGGGGAACGGTGGTCCGCCAGGAGCCTCCGGCGAACACCGAGAGCCCCCGCGGTTCTGCCGTTAAGCTTTACATCAGCAAGGGGGCCACGCCGGTGTACCTGCAGGTCCCGGACTTGATCGGGCTTACGCTCGACGCCGCCCGGCAGCAGGCCCAGGATGCTGGGTTCGACATCGACGGTAACGCGGCGAGGGCCCCCAGCAACGAATGGCCCGAGGGCGTGGTTGTCGCGCAGGATCCCCCCCCTTCCACCCAGGCCGAAGAGGGGAAGGTTATCCGGGTGACCGTCAGCACGGGGCCGGGACCGAAGGCCCGGACAGCCATGGTTTACGTACGTATCCCCAACGATGGACAACAGCACCAGCTTCAGATAATGCTCCACGACGCTTACGGAGAGCAGGAAGTGTATACCGGAACCCACGATTCCGGCGAACGCGTGGCCAAGCGGGTCAAGTATTACGGCCGGGCGGCCGTGCGGACATACTTGGACGGCAAGCCGTTCAACGAGGAGACCCTGGAATGACTTTGTTATTCGGGGCCATTTCAGGCAATAGGGCTAAACTGATGCTCAAAGGTGTGGTGGTGAAAGCCTACGGCGGTTACTACTACGTTCACGGCGAGGGACAGGACCTCGAGTGCACCTTGCGGGGGAAGTTCAAGGGACGCGATCAGGTGCTGGTGGGGGACCAGGTGCTGGTCGAAGCCCTTGCGGGCGGGAAAGGCGTCGTCGCCGGGATCCTGCCGCGCCGGTCGGTGCTGCCGCGGCCAAGAATCGCCAACGTGGATCTCGTGGCTATAGTTGCGGCTTTTCGCGAGCCGGAACCCGTCCTCAACCTGGTCGACCGGATGCTGATCCAGGCTGAAGCAGCGCACCTGGGGGCGCTCATCGTTTTAAACAAACACGACCTGGTTCTTGACGAGCCGAGGCCGGAATGGTTGGAGGCCTACCGCGCGGCCGGCTACCGGGCGGTGGTCACCAGCACTGTCACCGGGGAGGGCGTCCCGGAGTTGGAAAACATCCTTAAAGACCGCGTTTCCGTATTCGCCGGCCCCTCTGGGGTGGGGAAAAGCAGCCTGATCAACCTGCTCGTGCCGGGCGCCCGGCTGCCCACCGGGGACATCAGCCGGAAACTCCGCCGGGGACGTCACACCACCCGCCACGCGGAGCTGCTGCGCTTGCAGTCGGGCGGCCTGGTAGCCGACGCGCCTGGTTTTTCCAGCCTGGCGCTGCCGGAAGTGCCCCCTGAAGAGCTGGCTTCCTTGTTTCCCGAGATGCGCGATTTGATCGGTCGGTGCCGGTTTAACAGCTGCCTGCATTACCGGGAGCCGGGCTGCGCCGTCAAGAGCGCCGTTACCGAGGGGAAGGTGGCGGATTTTCGATATCGGCATTACCAGGGGTTCCTGGAGGAGATCATCAGCCGGGGAAGGAGATAACAGCTTGGTTAAAATCGCTCCGTCCATTCTTTCCGCCGACTTCGCCCGCCTGGGCGAGGACGTGCTCGCCGTAGAGGCCGGGGGGGCCGATTACCTGCACATAGACGTCATGGACGGCCATTTTGTTTCTAACATCACGATCGGACCCGTGGTTGTAGCCGCTATACGTCCCCTCAGCAAGCTGATCTTTGACGTGCACCTGATGATTGAACAGCCCGAAAGGTATATCCTTGCCTTCGCAGAGGCCGGGGCCGATATCATCACCGTGCATGCCGAAACGAGCGTGCACCTCGACCGCCTGCTGCGCTTGATCAGGCAGCAGGGGGTGAAGGCCGGGGTGGCCCTGAACCCGTCAACCCCTCTCAGCGCGATCGAATACGTGCTTTCCCTGGTCGACCAGGTTTTACTGATGACCGTAAACCCGGGTTTCGGGGGACAGTCGTTCATTCCGGAGGTGCTCCCCAAGGTCGAGCGGTTGAAGAGAATGCTGACTGAGAGGGACCTAGCCGTGGACATCGAGGTTGACGGGGGCATTACACCGGAGACCGCGCCTTTGGTCGTGTCGGCAGGCGCCGGGGTCCTTGTCGCGGGGTCGTCCGTATACCGCAACCCGGGTGGAGTGCGGGAAGCGATTCGCCGCCTCAGGGAGTCATGTAGCAAGTGATTTATTTAACAAAAGACATTGACCAGTTGCACCGATGACTTGTATACTTAAGGGGCAAGGGCATATGGCTTCTATTTTACGGGGCAGAAAAATTAGGAGGATTTCCGGGTGAAGGCACTTAGAATCCCTGAAGCGACCATACAACGGCTGTCGATTTATTCCCGCTTTCTGGAAAGGCTCGAAAAGAAGGGCGTTATCACCGTTTCGTCGGGAGACATCGCTAAGGGGGTTGGCGTCAGCCCGGCCCAGGTGCGCAAGGACCTCGCCTACTTCGGGGAGTTCGGCACGCGCGGTGTCGGTTATAACGTTAAAGACCTGATTCATTATATTCTCAAGATTCTGGGGCTTACCAAGCCCTGGCCCGTGGTCCTGGTGGGGGCGGGCAACCTTGGTACGGCGCTTTGCACCTACCGCGGCTTCCTGGACAGGGGCTTTAATATCGTAGGCGTTTTCGACAACGACCTGCTCAAAATCGGCAAGCGTATCCAGGATTTGGACGTGCTGCCCCTGGAGCGCATTCCCGAAGTCGTTAAGGAACACGACGTCAAGATCGGTATCATCGCCGTTCCCCTGGGAGCGGTTCAGGATATCGCTCACGAATTGGTCAAGGCTGGTATTAAAGCCCTGCTGACCTTCGGTCCCGTGGTGCTCGACCTGCCCAACGACGTTATCGTCCGTAACGTGGACTTGGCCGTTAAACTCGAGATCTTGACTTTCAATTTGACATTCCGTGAACTGCACACTACTTTATAAAGCACTGCAAATAGCATTAAGCATTGAGTACTGAGCACCGGGCACTGAGATATACAGGAAGGGGATTCGGTTTACCGAATCCCTTCTTTAGTTATCCCAACACCCAACGCTATTAGGCGGGCTTCGCCCGCGCACTCGGCACTCGGCGCTCGGATTAGATTAGAAATAAAGACTATCTCCTTATCCGCGAATGCTGAACAAATGTGAGGTCAGACCCTCACATTTGCTGGCGAATGCTGAATGCCTATAAGGGAGGTTTCCTGCTTGATCTATATCGGGGTCGTCGGCGGCAACACATACTCGCGCCGGGAGGATGCGTGGGCCGAGGAAACGGGTCGGGAACTGGCCCGCCGCGGGATTGTCGTCCTCTGCGGGGGACGGGGCGGCGTTATGGAAGCTGTTGCCAGGGGGGTGCGCAGCCAGGGGGGCCTGGTCGTGGGGATTCTTCCCGGGACGACCAGGGAGGAGGGTAACCCTTATCTGTCTTTGGCCCTGGCGACCGGCTTAGGCAACGCGCGGAACGCCGTTATCGCCTGCGCCGCCGATGGTTTGATCGCCATCGGTGGAGAGTACGGAACCCTTTCGGAGATTGCGCTCGGCCTCAAATTCGGCCGTCCGGTGGCCTCCCTGGGGGATTGTGCAGGCATCTCGAGCGGGGACCTGAAAGGAGTGTTTGCTGCGAGCAACCCGCTGGAAGCGATAGAGTACGTCCTTCAGAGATTGAAAACGTAACGTGAGACGCAAGGATGAGCTGTCAGCCGTTGCCTGTTTGGTTTTACGAATTGCCGGCGTCGAGCCGGCAATAAAAATGGTTTGGCATTCCCGAGCGGAATGCCTTCGAGCCCGACTACTTACTACTTACTACCGAATTGGCGGGTTTTAAACCCGCTAATTCGTTCTGTTGACAGGCTTTTCAAGCCCATGCTATAGTAAGTGCGAAGGCGTAGCGGACGGAACAAGCCCCCTTGTGTAGCTTATTATGCGTAGGGAAGGAGGGGAAATACTCGAGCAAAATTATCAGTTAACTGGTTATTCGAAGACTTGAAGGGGGGTCTTGAGGTTTAGCATGAGAAAACTTAGCAGAAGGGATTTTCTCAAGTCTCTGGGGATAGGTACCGCAGGGCTATCGCTGTTTGAGGGGACCAGCGTAGCCGAAGCTGGTATCAGCATACCTGCGCACATCCCGATGCGTGAATTCAGGCTGAAGTACGCCAAGGAAACGGCGACGATCTGTCCTTTCTGTGGAGGCGGTTGCGGCGCCATTGTCCACACGCAGGACGACAAGATTATCTTCAGCGAGGGCGACCCTGACCATCCGGTCAACCGCGGCGGCATGTGCTGTAAGGGTGGTTCGATCTCGACCCTGACGTTTGTTGTTGACAAAGACGGCAATCGTGTACCCAACCCGCGACGGATGACCAAGGTCCTCTACCGCGCTCCCGGCGCTGAGGACTGGGAAGAGAAGGATTGGAACTGGGCCATCAGCGAGATCGCGAAGCGCGTTAAGAAGACCCGCGACGAGAACTGGGAAGAGAAACAGAAGGTCAAGTTCAAGGACAAGGACGGCAACGAGACAGAGGTAGAAGTACCCGTCAACCGGACTCAGGCCATCGCCCACCTTGGCAGCGCTTCCCTCGACAACGAGGAGAACTACCTGCTCCACAAAATGCACCGCGCTCTTGGCGTGATCAACATCGATCACCACGCTCGCCTCTGACACTCGACCACTGTGGCCGGTCTGGCCAACAGCTTCGGCAGAGGCGTAATGACAAACCACTGGGTCGACTACAAGAACTCGGACGTCTTCATGATTATTGGCGCTAATCCGGCGGAGAACCACCCGATCGCCTTCAAGTGGATTCTCGATGCCCGTGAGAACAGGGGCGCCAAGATTATTTGTGTCGACCCGCGGTTCTCCAAGAGTGCCGCGTTGTCGGACATGTACCTGCGGATCCGGCCCGGTACGGACATACCTTTCTTGCTCGGCATGATGAACTATGCCATCCAGAACAACCTCTACTTCCATGACTACGTGGTCAACTACACCAACGCTTCCTACCTCATCGATCCGGAGTTCAAACTGCCAGGGGATAACGACGGCCTCTTCTCCGGCTTTGTGCCCAAGGAAGGCGATAAGGCTGCGAAATATGAAGCCAAAACCTGGCAGTACCAGAAGGACGCGGACGACAAGACCAAAACCGATCCGACCCTGCAGGATCCCAACTGCGTATGGCAGCTTCTCAAGAAGCACCTGGCCCGTTACGACGTGGACACGGTTTGCAAGGTTACCGGCGTAAACAAGGAGGCCTACGTCGAGGCCTGCAAGCTGTATTGCTCCACCGGCGTGCCGAACAAGGTCGGCAACATCATTTACGCTATGGGCGTAACCCAGCACACCCACGGTGGGCAGAACGTGCGCTGCGTAGCGATGCTGCAGCTTCTGCTGGGCAACATCGGTATGGCCGGCGGCGGCGTCAACGCCCAGCGCGGCGAGTCCAACGTGCAGGGCTCGACCGATATGGCCATGCTGTTCCATCTTATTCCGGGCTATAACCCTGTTCCTAATGCCACTCTGCATAAGGACTGGGCGATGTACAAGGAGAAGGAAACGCCCAAGGCGGGTTACTGGTCAAACCGGCCGAAGTTCGTGGCCAGCATGCTCAAGGCCTTCTACGGCGAGCACGCCACGCCGGAGAACGACTTCTGCTTCGACTGGCTGCCCAAGGTGGACGGCAGGGATCATTCGCACATGGCTATTTTCGAGGAGATGGAGATCGGCCGGATCAAAGGCTTCTTCGCCTGGGGCCAGAACCCTGCGGTCGGCGGCCCGGGCGCTATCGCCGCCAAGAAGGCGATGGAGCGGTTGGAGTGGATGGTTGCCGTAGACATGGTGGAGACCGAGACGGCTGCATTCTGGAAGCGGCCGGGCGCCGATCCCAAGAGCATTAAGACTGAGGTCTTCTTCCTGCCGGCCTGCGGGCCCTATGAAAAGGAAGGCACGGTTACCAACAGCGGCCGCTGGGCGCAGTACCGCTGGAAGGCCATTGAGCCGCTGGGCGACTCCAAGAGCGACCTGTGGATCGCCAACAAGCTGTTCCTGGCCGTTAAGGCGCTGTATGCCAAGGAAGGTGGCAAGTTCCCGGATCCGATCCTGAAGATGAAGTGGGATTACGGTCACGGCGAGGAACCTGAACTCGACAAGGTTATGCTTGAGATCAACGGTTACACCGTGGCCGACGGCCAAGCGATAGCCAGTTTCGCCGCTCTCCAGGAGGATGGAAGCACGGCCTGCGGTTGTTGGATTTACGGCGGCTACTTCGCGACCGACAAGGATTTAAAGGTACCGAACTGCAAACGCCGTGACAACACCGACAAGTCAGGCCTAGGCCTCTATCCCAAGTGGGCCTTCTCCTGGCCGGTCAACCGGCGTATCGTCTACAACCGGGCTTCCTGCGACCCAGCCGGCAATCCTTGGGATCCGTCCCGCACCCTGGTCAAGTGGGATGCCGCGGCGAGCAAGTGGATCACCAACGACGTGCCCGACTTTGCCGCCGTTGATGCCAAGACCAAGGAGCCCAACCCGCCTGAAAAGAGCGCCAAGACCCCGTTCATTATGAACGCCGAGGGTGTTGGAAAGCTGTTCGCCAACGGGATGAAGGAAGGCCCGTTCCCCGAACACTACGAGCCAATCGAGACGCCGATTCAGAACCCGCTGAGCAAGCAGCAGAACAACCCGCTGGCCACCAAGCGCCGCGGCGGGTTCTCCTTCCTAGCGCCGGTCGGAAGCCCCGACTTTCCGTACATCGCTACCACGCACCGTGTTGTGGAACACTACCAGAGCGGCGCCCTGACCCGCAACACGCCGTACCTGGCGGAGCTGATGCCCGAGATGTTCGCCATGATTTCGCCTGTCCTGGCTCAAAAACTGGGGATCAATCCTGGTGATGCCGTGGTTGTTTCCTCGGCCCGCGGGAAATTTACTTGTAAGGCGTGCGTCTCGCCGGTTATGCAGCCCGTAAATGTTAACGGGGCCAGCTATGAGATCATCGGCCTGCCGTGGCACTGGGGCTACCAGACGGATGCCCCCGGCGCGTCGGCCAACGACCTTACCCCGTGCGTGGGCGACCCGAACACCAACATTCCGGAGTACAAGGCCTGGCTCTGCAATATCCGCAAAGCTTAGCCGGTAAGACTCGCCGGAACCTAACTAGCGGAGGTGAATTTAGTGGCCGGATACACTCACCTAAACGAAGACAGGAAGGGTGTGCTGGTTGACATTACCAAGTGCATAGGCTGCCGCAGTTGCCAGGTGGCGTGCAAGAACTGGAACAACCTCCCGGCGGAGAAGACCAGCTTTACCAACGACTGGACTAATCCGCCCAAGACCTCTGCCACCACCTGGACACGTGTTGCCTTCAGGCTCATCGAGGAAAACAACGGGGGCATCAAGTGGCGGTTTGTAAAAAACCAGTGCTTCCACTGCGAAGAACCTGCTTGTGAATCGGCCTGCTTCGTGCACGCTTTCATAAAGCTGGCTGACGGCCCGGTCGTTTACAAGCCCAATATCTGCGTCGGCTGCCGTTACTGCATGCTGGCCTGCCCGTTCGGAGTTCCCTCCTACGAGTGGGATAAGGCCTTCCCCGAGGTTAAGAAGTGTACCTTCTGTGCCGACCGGCAGAAGGAGGGACTGGGTCCGGCATGTGTCTCGACCTGCCCGACCGGTGCCCTCAAGTTTGGTGTCCGTAAGGAACTGCTGGAAGAGGCCAAGCAGCGCATCGCGGCGAGCCCCGGCAAATACCAGCCTACGGTGTACGGCGAAAAGGAATACGGCGGCACCTCCTGGCTGTACATCTCGGACGTGCCGTTCGAGCAGATGGGCTTCAAGACCAACGTTTCCGAGCGGAGCATCCCGTCGTACACCTGGAGCGTCCTCAAGTGGACCCCGTACATCGCGGTTGGCTGGACTGCAGCCCTGACGGCGCTGTACCTGTATACCAAACGCCGTGCCGAGGTTGAGGAGGACCACTAGGTCCTTCGAGACTACAGGTGATAGGAGGTACGAAAGTGAGTAAATTCGACA